>NZ_JAFLPN010000017.1:0-87674 GCF_029870785.1 Brevibacillus sp. AY1 | reverse complement strand
GCAAATCATTTCATGATAGACTCATCAACGCTTTCGCTGTTCAGTTTTCAAAGAGCATTTTTTGTCGAACGCTTTATATCCTATCACGTTCGCTATCTCGGAGTCAAGATCTTTTTTCGTGATCTTTTTTCTCGTTTTCCCGTCGCTCGTTGGCGACAAAAATAAATCTATCATATTCAAAAAAACAAATCAAGAGTTATTTTTAAAAGAATGATTTTCCATCAACAGAAAAAGAGAGGCACTGAAGCCCCTCTTTCATTCAAACTCTACTCTACATTGGAATAGCCAATGCATTTCGCTTTTTCATGTATTGGAATACGGTCACGGACATAAGCAATGCGAGACCAAGTCCAAACAACAAGACTTCAGGGAAGATCAACAGGACACCACCCAAGATTAAAACAGTCCGCATCGCCCAGTTGATTCTGGCGAACAGGAACCCTTCTGTAGCAGCAGCAAGTGCCATTACAGCCAGCAAGGTGGTCACCGTAGCAATCGATATATCTACGATACTTGCATCATGAATCAACAGCCCTGGCTTATAGATAAAGATAAAGGGTACGATAAAGCCTGCCAATGCCAGTTTGCAGGATACCCAGCCCGTACGCTGCGGCTCCGACCCCGCGATACCTGCCCCTGCAAAGGCCGCTAAGGCAATGGGCGGCGTCAAATTCGCGATCGCTCCGAAATAGAAGACAAACAGATGAGAGGCCAGCGGATCAATCCCATAGGTGGACAGTGCAGGAGCTGCCATCGTGGCCGTGATAATGTAGCAAGGGATGGAAGGAAGACCCAAGCCTAGAATAATCGAAGCCAGCATCGTAAATAAAAGCGTCATGAACAAGCTTCCCGACCCCATCATCAAAATGATGTTGGCCAACTTCAGACCCAGTCCCGTCAAACTGAAGACCCCGACTGTTATCCCAACTGCCGCACACGCTGCCGCGACACCAAGCGCATCGCGCACCCCACTTTCCAACGCATGAACGATATCACGGAAGTTCATCCGGCTCGATTTGCGTAATGCTGCGATCAAAATAGTACCCGCGATGGTCGCAACCGCTACCAGTGTCGGCGTATATCCCATCATCAACAGCACAATCAGAAGCACCAACGGGATCAGTAGATGCCCCCGCTCGCGAATCACATCTTTTACTTTCGGCAGCTCACTCTTGGTCAAACCCTGCAGGTTGTCCCGATCTGCGCGCAGATGCACCTGAACGAGCAATCCAAAGTAATACATGATAGCTGGAATAACGGCGGCAATCACAATCGTGACGTACGGTACTCCCAATGTTTCCGCCATGATAAACGCAGCAGCTCCCATAATCGGTGGCAGGATTTGTCCCCCCACCGCGGCTGTAGCCTCAACAGCTGCAGCAAATTCCGGCTTGTACCCAACCCGCTTCATCATTGGAATCGTGAACGATCCGGTCGTCACGACGCTTGCAACGGCAGAGCCGTTGATCGATCCGTGAACGGCCGTCGCGATCACGCCTACTTTAGCTGGACCGCCTTTAGTTCCCCCGGCCAATGAAAGCGAGAGATCATTGAACAAGGTACCCATCCCCGTCTTGGTCAAAAAGGCTCCAAAAATGATGAACAAAATGATAAAAGAAGCAGAAACGGCAATGGCATCGCCAAATATCCCCTCTGTCGTCACATACATATAGTTGGCAATATCGCTAAACGTATAGCCTCGATGCCCAAAATCCCCTGGTAAATACGGCCCCAGATAGGCATAGGCGACAAAGATTCCAGCCATCGCTGTCAGTTCCCAGCCTGTAACGCGCCGCGATGCTTCCAGTACAAGTACACAGGTAATGACCGCAAAGATCACATCCAGCGTCGAGGGAATCCCCCCGCGATTGACGATGTCCAAATAGTAGATAAAGATGTAGCCTGCTGTCCCAAGTGCTGCAAGCGCCAGCACTCCGTCAAGCAAAGACAAGGTTTTTCGAGACGCCTTTTTCCAGCCCGGATAGAGTAAAAATATGAGACAAAGTACGATAGCAACATGCAAGGAACGGTGCTTCAATGTCACGAATGGAACGGCGTATACAGCGTACATGTGATACAGTGCGAAGCTCACTGCAATCACCGTAATCAGCACACTCATCCACTTCTTCGAAAATCTGCGATAACCTGCTTCCAGGTCATATTCCTGCAAAACCGCTTGGGCCTTGCTTTCATTCACACGAATCTCTTGATCATTTGGCAATCTGATCGGTGCACTCAATATTTCGCCACTCCTTTCTCGTCCAACCCGGAAGCAAAGCGATACCACCACGGATACCACCCGACAGAGAGCTCTAACGACGTTCCCAATGGCAATAGATCAGACAATCTCCAGGTTTGCTCTCCGACCTGCAGCAGATAGTCATCCCGCGTGATCAAATATAAAACCTGGTCACGCTTTTCCTGCAAACCCGAGACCGTAATCCATCCATCCCGAACCGATACTTGGACTCCTTGTTGATCTTGAAAATTGGCCGGGACTCCTGCTCCAAAGGACCGAAAAGAAGTCTCTGCCAATTCCATCCCTGAAAATCCAACAACCCTGTAAGTCTCCCGCCACGGGGTTCGTTCGACGGAATGTATCCACTCAATCTGAAAATAATCCTGTATGCGAATCGGGACGACGCCAATTTGCTCCTGCCGATGAAAATCGCTCAGCTCCAAATAAGGATGGGGCCCGATCAAGATGAGCCCCAGTACTAGGGGAATGAACCATTTCGTTAGTCGTCTTCTCATGTTGTTGATCTCCCTCCCCACAAGACTCCCGTTCCTAGTCGAGAGCCCCTACTTCCTTGTAGTATTTTTCTGCTCCCGGATGCAAAGGAACAACCAGATTTTTGCCTGCTTCCTTCACGTCAATTTCCTTGGCAGCATTGTGTGCAGCTTGCAGAGCAGCCATCTCATCGAAAAAGGCTTTGGTCAGATTGTACGCCTGCTCTTCGGACAGGTCCTCACGAATCAAAAGGATATTGCGAATGGCTGCCGTCTGTACGACTTCTTCGTTTTTATAAACACCTGCTGGAATTTCAGCAGAGACGAAGAACGGATATTTTGCGGCCATTTTATCTACGTCTTCCTTCTTGACCGGAACAATTTCTACATCTTTGGTGGTCACCAGGTCAATCACCGTAGAGTTCGGTAGCCCCGAGGTGACAAAGGCAGCGTCAATCGTATTGTTTTTCAACTGCTCAATGGCTTCTGCATATGAAAGATAATCTGCCTTGATGTCGTCATAAGTAATGCCGTGGCCAGCCAAAACCATGCGTGCATTGACTTCGACCCCGGAATTGGGTGCTCCGACCCCGACGCGTTTGCCCTTCAAGTCATAAACCGATTTAATATTGCGGTCTTTCAAGGTGACGATTTGCACATAATTCAAATACAGTCCGGCCATCGCACGCAATTCTTTAACCGCACCGCTGTCCTTGAAATTCTCTTGCCCCTCGTAGGCAAACGTGGTCACATCGGACATCACGAAAGCCAGATCCGCTTTTTTGCTTTTAATCAGGTTGATGTTCTCCACAGACGCTCCTGTAGATTGGACAGAAGCATTGTAGCCCAGCTTATCCTTGTAGACTTTTGCCATCGCTCCGCCAATCGTGTAGTATGGCCCGGAGCTGCCGCCTGTTGCGATAGTCAGGAATTTCTGTTCAGCACCTCCACTTGGCGCAGCAGATCCTCCTCCTTGATTCGAAGCTCCCGGCGCTGGTGCAGACTGCCCTCCACAAGCAGTAACGGTCAAAACCAGCAGCGCAGATGACAAGATAGCTAGCATCTTTTTCCGAAACACCTTGTTTCCCCCTTTTTATATGAAATCGCTTTCATGTCAGATTGTAATAGCAAGCATCATGCCAAGTAGGAAAACGGGACATTTCGTAGATTAAATCAGGCCTTTCAGTAGCGTAGTCATTTTCCGACATTACAAAAAAACGGCAAAAAAATCCCCTTTATACGGAATTTTTTGCCGGATGTGTGTTTTCATCCCATCTCCAGGTATTGCTTTAATTTCTGTCTCAAGCCCCGTTCACTGATTCCCAGTTGATCTGCTGTTTTTTTGCGGTGTCCCCCATGCAACTCCAAGGCATGCAAAATAATCCGTCTCTCCGCTTCCTCAAGCGTGATCCCGGCTGGTATCAGCACCCCATCCCTGTCTATTCGCGACTGGCGCAAACCAGCGGTTCGTTCCATAAGCGCAGGGGGAAGCTCATCCAGCGTGATCACTTCTCCCTGAGAAAGGGCAACCGCGTATTCCACAATGTTGGCCAGCTCCCTGACATTCCCCGGATAGGAGTATCCGTACAGCCACTTTTTCGATTCAGCTGAAAAAATCTTCTTGCCTCTTCCCATCTGGACTGCCGAACCGTGCAGAAAATGGTCCAGCAGGTAAGGAATATCTTCACACCGTTCTCGCAATGCTGGGGTTCGGATCGGAATGACGTTGAGTCTATAGAAAAGGTCTTCGCGAAATCTTCCGCACGCCACCTCCTCCTCCAGCTGCCGATTGGTGGCCGCAATGATTCGGATGTCGACTTCCTTGGCTTTGTAGCTTCCAAGTGGCGTCACTACTTTTTCCTGAATGACGCGTAACAGCTTTGCCTGGAGGGGAAGCGGCATTTCCCCGATCTCATCCAAAAATACTGTGCCGCCGGAGGAGCGCTCAAACAAGCCCTGCTTGCTCTGATATGCTCCTGTAAACGAACCCTTCTCATGACCGAACAGCTCGCTCTCCAGTAGGGCTTCTGGTATGGCAGCACAGTTAATGACGGAAAAAGGAGCGCTTTTGCGATTCCCTTCATAATGAATGGCCCGCGCCACCAGCTCCTTCCCTGTCCCGCTCTCGCCTGTAATCAGAATGCTGGACGGAATATCCTTCACCTTCTCGATCAATTGAAAAACCTTGCTCATCGCTGGGCTCTTCCCGACAATACCGGCGAAGGCATGCTGCTGGCGCACTGCTTCACTAAGCACCTGTACCTGCTTGTGCAGATTTTGATACTCAAGCGCCTTGTTCAATAGCAGCTTGACTTCATCCATGTGCAAGGGCTTGGCCAAATAATGATAGGCTCCGGCCTTGATCGCTTGCACCGACGATTCGATCGTGCCGTAAGCCGTCATCATAATGACAGTCAAATCCGGCTTCATCTTTTTACATTGAACCAATAAGTCCAGCCCACTGGTATGCCCTAGACTCAGATCTAGCAGGACGCAATCAATAGATTCTGTCCTGATGATGTCCAAGGCTTCTTTTTCCTCCGTGGCTGTCCATACGGTATATTCGTCCTCCAATGCAAACGAAAGAGACACGCAGATAGAAGGTTCATCATCCACGATTAGCAAATTTGGCATGGTTCTCCTCCTTCCTGCCAACTGATTCTTCTTCACGTACACCAACCGACCACTGTTGCTCATACCAGACTTCATTCATCTGCGGCATTCGCAGCGTAAACGAGGTTCCATGACCAGGTGTACTGCTCACTTCCATCATCGCCCCGTGCTCCCACATGATCTTTTGGCTAATATAGAGCCCGAGACCGATTCCCTGTGTCTTGCTCGTATGGAAAGGCTCAAACAGGCGCTGCAGTTGCTCCTCCTGCATGCCTTCTCCGGTATCTCTCACAGTGATCCAGATCTCGCCTGCCCTTTCCTCCGCACGTATCACAAGCTGCTTGTCCGAGCTTGCTGCCATCGCTTCAATTGCGTTCATGACCAGATTGATCAGAACCTGCTTCATTCTTCCCCGGTCCACCAGTACCTGCAATTTTTCGGATACCTGCACGGTTACACCGATTCGTTCACTTTCAATCCTGCGGGTAAAAAGTACAAGAACGGATTGAACGAGCTCCTTCACGCGGATGGATTGCATCTGCTTTGGTCTGGTGCGTGAATAATCCAGCAGATCCTCGACAATGCGGTTTAGTCGTTCCATCTCTTCCGGTACGTAGCGCAGCAGCTCGGATCGAAAGCGCGGGTCGTCCATTTTTTTTGGAAGTATTTCAATAAAAGCCTTGATCGCTGTCAACGGATTGCGCATTTCGTGGGCGATTCCTGCGATCAGCTGCCCCAGCGCACGCATCTTCTCCTGCGCAATTAACCGTGTTTGCATGCGAATTTGGTCTGTCCGATCCTGCAAGGTAATGATCCATCCCACATGCTCCTCGGCTGCATTTGCAAATGGGGCCATATAGTAGTGGAACACGCGCCCCGACTCTTCTCCCCATTGGAATTCCCCTTCAAACAGGCGGAACGGCTCAGAGAAGGCGGACTCGATCGGCAGCTCGGGCACAAGGCAGACGATATGACGCCCCAATGCGTCTTCCCCGGCCCCCAGCATCCGGTGGGCAACCTGATTGACTAACGTAATATGTCCGAAAACATCAAGGGATAGAATCGCGCTCTCCGTATGGTCCAGAACTTTTCGCTGAAAGGCCATCATATCAGCCAAAACCGCCGTTTGTCTCCGTACCTCCGCCTGCAATCTTTTATTCCAAGCAAAGAACGTCGCCAATGAGACAACACCCAGCGCCAGTACAATCAGCAAGCCAATCACCAGCTTGCGCCACCCATCTGTCAAGTGGGGCGAGTAAGGCTCGAAGTATTCACTGTACAGCCAGGAGTAGGTTCCATCTCGATACATTTGGTTGAGACCCTCGTTTAGCTTCACCAGCAGTTCTGTGTGCCCATCCCGAACAGCGAATGCATAGTCAGTCGGATTGATCAGACCGGATCGCATCTCGAAGTCATCCAGGCGGTTCTCCTGCCGAAGCACATACTCGGCCGTCCAGCGATTGCCGATGAAAGCATCAGCGCGTCCTCGAAGCAAATTTTCCAGCGCTTCCTTTTGGCTGAAGGAAATGTTCATCTTGACTCGCCGCACGCTTTCCAACAAATCCATACTGCTATGCGAGCGTTGAACTGCCACCACTTTCTCGGACAGCTGGTTCAAGGTGTAGATCGACTCATCCGCACGCGGAACCAGCAACACCTCTGACATCGTAAAAAAGGCTTCGCTGAAGTCGAAAATCTCATCGTAACGACTCGTATACTTCATTCCCAGAACCACGTCTACTTCTCCTGATTGAAGCGCAGTCACGACGTCTTCCCAATCAAGCGGCACATACTCCAGCTTCCAATCATTGTATCTGGCAATCCCCTGGATCAGTTCAATATTGAACCCTTCGATACGCCCGTTCTCTTCCACCGCTGAAAAAGGGGGCAAGGCACGGTCAAAAGCTACCCGAAGGACCTTTTCCTCCGCTCCCGCTCGAGCTGGATACAAGCAGCTTAAGAGAAGAACCAGCAATATGGGCCACAGACGCTGAGCACTCACCATACTCCTCCTATCCCGTGTACGCCGGGAAATAAAAACTAAAAAGGGAACAATCTTAATTATCTGTTTTTTAAATAGTAAAAGAAATCCTCAATCGAGGCAAACACGAGCGGGCGATAATGAAAAAACGAAAAAGCCACTCTCCGCAAATGAGAGTGGCGAATCTGCTTAACGGCGGCGTTCCAGCTCAGAGAGAACCGCGTCAAGTGGCAGTTTTTGTTCCCGCAGGAGGACCAGCAGGTGGAAGATCAGATCTGACGCTTCATAGCGAAGCTCTTGGGGATCGCGGTTTTTGGCTGCAATAATCACTTCAGCCGACTCCTCGCCCACCTTTTTCAGAATCTTGTCTACCCCTTTTTCAAATAAATACGTCGTATAGGAACCTTCCGGGCGCTCCGCTTCTCTCGCTGCGATAAGCTGCTCCAGTTCTCCCAGAATCGCATACCGATCAGAACCTTGTTTCGCTTTGGCTTCCGCTTCCTCTACTGGCAGCAGCTCACCGGCAAAACAGCTGTACGTTCCTGTATGACAAGCAGAACCATTGGGCACGACCTGCACCACTAATGCATCTTTGTCACAATCCATTTGAATGGAGACGATTCGCTGCGTATTGCCGGAGGTCGCCCCCTTGTGCCACAGCTCTTGGCGGGAACGGCTCCAAAACCAGGTCTCTTTGGTTTCCAGTGATTTTTGCAGCGACTCCTTGTTCATATAGGCCAACGTCAAAACCGTTTTACTCACTGCATCCTGCACGATGGCGGGAATCAGGCCATTTTCATCAAACTTCACTTGATCCCATGCTTGTCCTGTTGTCATGGCCTTACCACAACTCCTTTGGTTTGCAGATACTCTTTTACTGCATGAATGGATGTCTCATCGTAGTGAAAAATGGAAGCAGCCAGCGCTGCATCTGCTTTGCCTACCGTCAGGACGTCGTAAAAATGCTCGCGCGTCCCCGCACCTCCAGAAGCAATGACCGGGATGCCAACCGCTTCCGAGACGCTCCTCGTCAGTTCAATGCCAAAGCCTTTTTTCTCTCCGTCGTCGTCCATACTGGTCAAAAGAAGCTCTCCAGCACCCAACGCTTCGGCTTCCTGCGCCCATTCAATTACATCTCTGCCAGTCGCATTGCGTCCGCCATGTGTGTACACTTCCCAGCGGCCATCTCCAGTCTGCCTTGCATCGATCGCAACAACGATACATTGCGAGCCAAATACGGTCGCCCCTTCACGAACCAGCTCCGGTCGCAGGACGGCTGCAGTATTGAGTGAAATCTTGTCCGCTCCTGCACGCAAAATGCGCTTCATATCCTCTACACTGTTGATTCCGCCGCCAACCGTGAACGGTATCGTAATATTCGCCGCCGTGCGTTCAATCACGTCCACCATCGTTTTGCGCCCCTCGTGGGAAGCCGAAATATCCAGAAAGACCAGTTCGTCAGCACTTTCTTCGCTGTATTTCTTGGCCAGCTCCACCGGGTCCCCCGCATCACGCAGACCGACAAATTGCACACCTTTCACGACACGGCCATCTTTGACATCCAGACACGGAATAATTCGTTTGGCCAACATCCTACTCACGCTCCCCCATCTGACGAAGCGCTTCATCCAAAGTAAAAGCATCTGTGTACAGGGCTTTGCCGACAATCGCGCCGGATACACCATCAGCTGTATGAGCGGACAGAGCCAACAGGTCATCCAGCTTGCTGACACCGCCGGAAGCAATGACGGACTTGCCTGTTGAGACGGCCAATCCCGCGATTTCTTCAACATTGGGTCCTGTCATCGTTCCATCTCTAGCGATATCCGTGTAAATGAACGTCTCGGCACCGTACGAAACCAGCCTTTTTGCCAATTCTGTCGCCTGAACATCTGTCGTGGTCAGCCATCCGCGCGTCGCGACCAGACCGTTGCGGCAATCCAGGCCAATGGCGATCTTGTCTCCGTATGCCTGCAAGATCCGCTTGGTAAAAGGCTCATCCTCGATGGCTGCTGTCCCCACAATCACACGTGCCACACCGGCATCCAAATAGTCGGCAATCTGCTCCTCTGTGCGAATGCCCCCGCCGACCTGCACCGGAACGGAAACAGATTTGGCGATCTCCTTGATCAGTTCAGCATTGGCAGGCTTGCCTTCTTTGGCACCATCCAGATCGACCAGATGAACCCAAGCTGCTCCTTGCTCTACCCAACGCTTCGCCATCTCCACTGGCGAATCCGCGTACACGGTTTCCTGCGCGTAGTCCCCCTGGAACAGTCGGACACATTTGCCCCCACGAATATCGATAGCTGGATAAATGATAAAACTCACGCCAATACCCCCTCACACTGTACCGCGAAGTTACGCAACAGACGCATGCCTGTATCTCCGCTTTTTTCTGGGTGGAACTGCATTCCGTACACGTTGCCTTGCCCTACGATCGCCGTGACATCCTGATTGTATTCTGTCGTCGCAAGCAAGGCTGCCCGATCCTTTACGCGTACATGATAGGAGTGGACAAAGTAAACATAGTCCCCGTCCGCCACGCCTTCCAGCAGCGGAAGATTGCTGTTCGTGCTGATCTTCAGCTGATTCCAGCCCATGTGCGGAACCTTGTAATCGCCTTGGAAGCGAACGACTTCGCCTCCCAGCAAGGAAAGCCCCTGATGCTCCCCGTGCTCTTCACTTTTGTCAAACAAGAGCTGCATCCCCAGGCAAATACCCAAGATCGGACGGCCAGAAGCTACGTAATCCTGAATCCCCTGCTCCAAACCTAACTCCCTGATGTTGGCGATGGCATCACCAAACGCCCCGACACCTGGTAGGATAAGTCCCGTATATTCTTGTAATCGCTCTGGCACCGAAACGAATTCGTAGGAATAACCCAACCGCTCCAGCGCCTTGCTCAGACTGTACAAATTCCCCATGCCGTAGTCGATGATGCCGATCATGCTACAAAACTCCTTTGGTAGACGGAACCCCTTTGACGCGGGGATCTATCATCGTCGCTTCGTCCAGTGCGCGCCCCAATGCCTTGAAGATCGCTTCAATCATGTGGTGTGTATTGTGGCCATAATGCAGGATGACGTGCAGATTGATACGCGCCTCCAATGCAAACTTCCACAAAAATTCATGTACCAGCTCAGTAGGGAATTGTCCGACCATCGTCGTCTGGTAGTTCGCACGGTACTCCAGATGTGGACGGTTGCTGATATCGATCACGACTTGTGCCAGAGCGTCATCCATTGGCACGAAGGCATTGCCGTATCGCTTGATTCCTTTTTTATCACCGAGCGCTTCACGCACTGCATTGCCCAAGCATATGCCGATGTCTTCTACCGTGTGGTGGTAGTCGATCTCGATATCCCCTTTTGCCTTCACCTGCAGGTCAAAAAGTCCATGACGGGTAAAAGCGTCCAACATATGATCGAAGAAAGGCACGCCCGAATCCTGCTTGCTCTCTCCCGTGCCATCGATGCCAAAAGCCAGGTTGATTTGCGTCTCTTTCGTATTCCGTTCGATTTGGGCCACTCGCTTCTGCTGCTCACTCATCTGCACTCACACTCCTACTCTTCCCGCTTAAAGTCTCGAAGTCTTTCCGAAATCGCTCGACCATGTGCAGCCAGCCCCTCTTGCTCGGCAAGTGCCACGATCTTATGTCCGTTTGCAAGCAGGTCTTGCTTGCTGTAAGAAACGACGCTCGATTTTTTAATGAAGTCATCCACCGACAGCGGCGAGGAAAAACGCGCCGTGCCATTGGTCGGAATCACGTGGTTGGAACCCGCAAAATAATCGCCTACTGGCTCGGAGCTGTATGGTCCCAAGAAAATAGCGCCAGCGTTCTCCACTTTGCCGAGATGCTCAAATGGGTCCGTGATCATAATCTCCAAGTGCTCGGGCGCGATCGCGTTGATCACTGCAAAGCCTTCATCCAAATTCTCCACCAGTATAATGGCGCCGTGGTTTTGAATCGAAGCCTCCGCGATGGACTTTCTCGGCAAATCCACCAATTGACGCTCGACTTCCAGGGCTACAGCATCCGCCAAAGCAGATGAGGTCGTGACCAGCACCGCTGCCGACATCGGATCATGCTCTGCTTGCGACAACAGATCCGCTGCCACATAACGGGGATTGGCTGTATCGTCTGCCAAAACAGCGATCTCGCTTGGGCCTGCCACCATATCAATGCTGACCAGACCAAACACTTCCCTTTTTGCCAAAGCGACAAAAATATTGCCAGGACCGACAATCTTGTCTACCGCCTTGATCTGTTCGGTACCGTAAGTAAGGGCTGCGATAGCCTGCGCTCCGCCCACCTTGTAAATATCCGTCACTCCCGCGATCTGGGCCGCGACGAGAATCGCCGGATTTACTTTTCCATCGGCTCCAGGCGGTGTCGTGATGACCACCTCAGGCACACCCGCAATTTTTGCCGGGATCGCGTTCATCAGGACGCTCGAAGGGTAGGCAGCTGTTCCACCTGGCACGTACAAGCCTGCTCTTTTTAATGGACGTATGATCTGACCCAGGATAGTTCCGCTCTCTTTGGTAGAAAACCAGGACTGGCGAACCTGCCGCTCGTGAAAATCCCGAATGTTGGCTGCTGCTTCTACCAAGGCCTGCTTGACTTCAGGTGAAACAAGCGCGCTCGCCTCCGCGAACTCCGCTTCACTGACACGGAAATCCTGTAAGGCTACCCGGTCAAATCGTTCCGTATACTCGCGAAGCGCTGCGTCTCCCCGCTCTTTGACATCCGCAAGAATGGCCTTGACTGCATCCTGCTGTTCTTTTGTTCCCGAATCAACGGATCGTTTGGCCTGATACTGATTGGCTGGAATTACTCTCATCTTGTCTCTCACCTCTCCACAGACTCTCTATTTTGAACTCGGAATGACTTCCAGAAACTTTTGGGCAATATCGTCTACCGCTTCGCTCTTCATCCGATAACTCGCTCGGTTGGCGATCAGTCGGGTTGTAATCTCACAAATATGCTCCAGCTCGACCAGTCCGTTTTCCTTGAGCGTACGTCCAGTCGAAACAATATCTACAATGCGATCTGCCAGTCCAATCATCGGTGCCAACTCCACTGAGCCATTCAGCTTGATGACCTCTACCTGCTGGCCCTGCTCGCGAAAATAACGGGAAGCGATCTTCGGGTATTTAGTGGCGACTCGTGGCGCATCTGTCTGCTTCCAGTCGGGCATGCCTGCTACCATCATCCGGCAGTAGCCAATTTGCAGATCCAGAAGCTCATACACATCACGTTCTTCTTCCAGGAGCACATCCTTGCCCACGACGCCAACATCGGCTACGCCATATTCCACATAGGTTGGCACATCCGTCGGTTTCGCCAGGATAAATTCCAATTGCGCATTTTCGACAGGAATGACCAGCTTGCGTGAATCCTGCAGCTCTGCGGTCACCTGCAAGCCAGCCTGTTGCAGAAAGTGAACGGCTTCCTCGAAGATTCGCCCTTTCGGCATGGCGATCGTCAGTTTTTGTGAGCGATCAGAAAAAACCATCTCCTACTCCTCCTGTTTCGTCAAACAGATTACTTTGGCGTAACCCGCTTTTTCACTGTCGCTTAATTCATCTTCATTCCCGATCAATCGAGTCACCACGATCAGTCCATCTTCACGAAGCAATTGCGCTTCTGCCAACGCCTCTCTTCGACGTTCGACGGTGTAGCAAAGCAGAACCCGGGTTGTCGGTTGTCCTTTCATCGCCGGTGTTACTTGGAGCAAACGATCCATTTTGATCGCAAAACCAGTAGCAGGTGCTGGTCGTCCAAACTGCGCCAGCAAATGATCGTAGCGCCCCCCGCCTAACAATGGTGATCCGAGGTCTGCAGCATACCCCTCAAAGACAACGCCTGTGTAGTAATTCAGATTGCTGATCAGATTAAAGTCGAGCAAAAGATCCTCTGTCACGCCATACGCCTCCAGAGCATCCCACAGCGAAGCAATCGTCTCCACCGCCCGTCTAGCCTTGCCGTTCACGGTTAGCTCCCGTGCCTCTGCGATTTTCCCCTTATCCCCGCGAAGTCTGAGCAAGGCCTCCAATCTGTTTCTGGCATCGTCACTCATGTCCAGTGTAGCCAACAACTGACGATATCCTACAAAGTCGCGCTCGTACAGGAAGTTGCGGAATTGGCTGCGAAGCTCTTCATCCGCGATCTCTTCCTCCAGCAAGCCGTCGACAAAGTCAACATGACCGATCGCGATTCGGAACGTCTCCACTCCTGCTGCTCTCAGGCAGAACACTGCCAGAGCAATCGCTTCGGCATCCGCATCCTCTGAAGCGTCCCCGATCAGCTCGATACCCGTTTGAAAAAATTCTGCGTTGCGTCCCGCTTCTTTTTCCTGGGCACGAAATACGTTTGCTTGGTAAAACAGCCGAATCGGCAGCGGAACATCCTTATATAAAGAAGAAACCACACGGGCGATAGGCGTTGTCATGTCCGGACGCAACACAACCGTATGCCCCTGTTTATCCAAAAGGCGGAACATCCGGTCCGTCAAAGTCGCACTGGCCGCTCCTACCGTGTCGTAATATTCCAAGGAGGGTGTAGAGATCTCTTCATACCCCCAACGATCAATGCAATGTCGAAGCGCACGCTCCAAATGCCGCTGCTTGGCCAGTGAATCTGGTAGTATATCCCGCATGCCCAACGGCTTTTCAAATCCCAACGGCTTTGCCATCGTCATTCCCTCCTGCGCCTTATGCTTTACTCTGCTAATATGGTAGCAAGTTAAAGTGATATGAAGAAGAGTATCACGGAATCTTGAACTGGTCAACCGCGATGCGAATAGTCAGAAAACAAAAAGGTGCCGCTTTTTCCTTTGCTGGCACCCTGACTATTCATTTTGTCTTTCGATTAAACGTTTCCTTCGCGGATGACCTGCATCGGATTCCCACCGACAAAAGTCCCCGGCGCTACATCCTTATACACGACGGAGCCTGCAGCTACGATCGCCCCATCCCCAATCGTCACACCCGGGAGGATCGTCGTGTTCGCCCCGATCAGCACACCGTCACCAATCCTTACTTCCCCCAGACGGTATTCCTCGACAAGGTATTCATGAGCAAGAATCGTTGTATTGTAGCCGATCACGCAGTTCCGTCCAATCTTGATCATCTCGGGAAACATGACATCCATCATCACCATAAGGGCTACGGCACTCTGTTCCCCTACCTCCATCCGCAGAAAGGTACGGTACAGCCAATTTTTCAAGGATAAAAAAGGGGTGTACCTCGCCAGCTGGATGACAATGAAGTTTTTCATGACCTTCCAAAAGCTCACTGTCTTGTACATTTGCCATAACGGATTGGCTCCGTGAACGGGATAACGTGTGGTGTTTCTCATTTTTTGCCTGTCCCCTTCTTCCCTTATTAAAGATCAGCTTCTGCATCCTCCAGAATGGCATCGGATTGTTTGCGTGAGAAGTGAACGGCCGCGTTGTAGCCCATCCGTTTCAGACGGAAGTTCATCGCCGCAACCTCAATAATGACAGCGAGGTTTCGGCCGGGACGTACAGGCACTGTAATGATCGGAATTTCCATATCCATGATCTTGACTGTTTCCTCATCCAATCCCAGACGCTCGTACATCTTTTGCGGTTCCCACAGCTCCAGCTGCACAACCATTTCAATGTTTTTCACATTGCGGACAGCGCCTGCTCCAAACATCGTCATCACGTTAATGATGCCCACACCGCGAATTTCCAGCAAATGCTGAATGAGTTCGGGAGCGCTGCCGCTTAGCTGTCCGCCTTGGGTCTGGCGAATTTCTACCGCATCGTCCGCTACCAGACGATGTCCTCTTTTGACCAGCTCCAAGGCTGCTTCACTTTTTCCGATTCCGCTAGAGCCCATGATCAAGACACCTACGCCGTAGATATCGGTCAATACCCCGTGAATCGTCGTCGTCGGAGCCAATCGATTCTCGAGAAAGTTCGTGACTTTGCCTACCAGCGTAGTCGTTGCCAGCGGGGATTGGAGAACCGGTACTTGATGTTTATTTGAAACTTCAATCATTTCCTCCGGCACTGGAAGATTGCGTGTGACACAAAAACACGGCGTCTGTCCCTGCATGAGAAAGTTCATTCTTTCCAGTCGCTCTTCTCTGGACAGCGTCTGATAAAAGGTTACTTCGGTCAGACCAAAGAGTTGTATCCGTTCTTCCGCATAATAGGAATAATAGCCTGCCAATTGCAACCCAGGTCTACTCATATCCGTCACTGTAATTTCGCGTCCCAAACCTTCTTCGCCGCTCAAAATATTCATGTTAAAATGATGGGCAAGATGACCAACATTTGTCTTTCGCATATGGCGTCCCCCTTACATGGGTTAATCTCCCCAATGTCCATCCTTATTGTATCGAAAGGAGTGTAGGCGAGACAACCGTTCTCCTTTCTTTCTTCCTGCAACACATTGTTGTATCATTTACATTTTTCTTCTTATTTCATAAGATAGAACTGTTGTATATACATCAGTCTCGGTAAAAATTTGAACTGAAAGGAGGCATCACCTTGGATTTTTTACTACGTTTCGTTTTTGTGGACGTACCTGAAGCCTTCTTGCTGCTAACCATTGGATTGGCCATGTTCAATCGTTCCGTATTCGAAAAAAAGAAGCAAGCTTTGCTTTTCTCCATTTTATCGGGTGGCTTTGGTGAGTTTTTAGGCTATTATGAAATTTCCTATCAACCCAAAGTACTAACCATGTTTCTGAGTACCACCTTGATTTTCTATCTCCTGTACAAGCCGGGTCTTCTCAAATCAGTATTTATGTCTACTGCCGCCATGGGTTCCCTAATCATGGCAGAGTTCATCTTGCTAGTGATTTACAATAGTCAGCATCTTTACTGGATGGATATCCTCTCCACGGACGCGCTAATGACATTCATACGGATTCTTTATTTGAGCATTTTGTTGATTTTTGCTGTGATCCTGCGAGTCATGAAATTCGATATCCGTCGAGTGTTTCCACGGAATCGCTACAACCGTTATCTGTTTTTATTGATACTGGTAGGAAGTATTGAGTTCCTATTGATCCTTTTTATGAATACCTCCTTTTTTCTAAGGGACAACAATTCGGTGCTGGGACAGGTTTACACGCCACAGTTCCAGTTGATCTTTCAACTTCTCATCTTGGCCTTATTTATTCTTATTGTGTTCTTATTCCGAATCTACCTCACGTTGACCATTCATAGAGTCGAAGAAGAGACTGGCACGCCATACCTGAACAGCATTCATGACATGCTGACGGCCATCCGCTCGTTCAAGCATGATTCCATGAATCATTACACCGCCATTAATGGTTTTCTAAAAAAAGGGTTGTACGATCTGGCCAAGGAATATGTAGAACAACTACTACATGAGATTGTAGTCACTGAAAAGACTGTAGATTCGAGCGCTCATATACTGGAAGGCATCAAGAATCCGGCTGTTTCTTCCCTGCTCCAATCCAAAATGGCGCTTTGTCTGGCAGAGCGCATCCACTTGACCATGAACATCACGACAAGCAACCAGTTTACCCATATTAAAACCTACGATTTGATCAAGGTATTGGGAAATCTTATGGATAATGCGATACGAGCCACATCCTACGAGCTTGAGGAGAATCGCTACATACGCCTGGACTGGGGACAATCAGAGCGCGAACTCTTTCTCACGATTGAAAATAGCGGTCCTGGGATTCCAAAGGATAAGCTGAATGAAGTCTTTTCTATCGGTTATACCACCAAGAAAAATGGAGAAGGCGGCCTTGGTCTCACGATCGTCAAGTCCGTAACCGAGCGCTATGGGGGCAATGTAGACGTCTTCTCTGAAAATGGCATCACTCGCTTCCATGTTTCTTTCAATAACCGATAGATTGCGAAAGGAGGGATTTGACATGACATGGTCAGAAAAGATATCACTGCACTTGGCGAAGCAGATCAAGACAGAGGACTCACCCTACTCCATTGGTCAGCTGGCTCACGGAATTGAAATCTTCCTGCTCAATATCATCAATGGGATCGCTCTTCTCGTCGTATCGGCCCTGCTTCACATCGTCCTGGAAGTCGCCCTCGTTTCATTCCTGTTTTTTCTGTATCGCATCATTACAGGAGGCGTACATTTACGAAATCCTTGGAGATGTTCGTTTGCCACCCTCTTATTGATGAACACCGGCGGATTTACGCTGAAGCATCTGCCGGCGATCCCTTCTCCCTACATCTATCTGCTTATCCTAGTAACACTAGGCCTTGCATTCACGATCAACTACCGATACGCACCCGCCAAGCACACCTATGCTCCTGATCATCCAGAAGTTCAAAAGAAAACTAGAATCATCGCACTATTTTTAATTGGAGGTAGTTGTGTCTTGTCTCTCATTTTGGTAGAATATGCTTATATTCTAATACTTGCCAACATCATTGCCGTATTGACACAATCCGCTCTTCTGTTACCGGGTTCTTTTCTACTAGTTTCCCGCTTGGAAAATTTTCTTGAGAGGGTGGTTGAAAAATGAAAAAGTTACAAGCTCTGTCTAATCGTTTCTTTGGTCGTATTTCTTCTATGAATCTGGCTGGTATTCTCAAGTTTGGTCTCATTTACGAACCCATTCCACCTCAACAACGTGATCAACAGCTGGCGCAAGAAACAAAAAAATGAATCAAAGCCCGCGCATTCTCCGCAAGAGCGATGCACGGGCTTTTTTTACTGCTTTTTCTTACCGAAAATCAAATCGATCAGCCAACCAAATAAACTCATCAACGCTGCAGCTACAATCACCGTACCGATATTATCTGGCCAAGGTCCTAGATCAAAGCCATCAATAAAGAAAGCCGTCAAGGCAAATGTTGCTGCATTGACCACAAACCAGAATAATCCAAGCGTCATGATCCGCAACGGCAGTGTGAGCAACATGATGACCGGACGAATCATCGTATTTACCAATCCCAGTACCAAGGCAGCCCATACAGCTACTCCAAAATTGGCGACACGAATGGATTCAAACCACGAACTGATGTACAACAAGGCAGCACCATTCAAGAAAAGCATGACAATCCAACGTACCATCCGCTTCCCCCTCTCTTCGCTGACCCAACTGCCCAGCACTTTAGCGAATGCCTCGAATCTCCAAATTCCACTGTTCAAAAAACTTCTTCATAAACTGATGCCGTTCTTCTGCAATCTGGCGAGCAGTGGCCGTATACAATCTGTCTTTGATACGGACCAGCTTCCACTCGTATTCGTGAAACGGCGTGTGTTGATCAGGCAGTTCAGCATGGATCGGCTGACCGATGACACCGGAATACGCGAAAGCTCGGGCTACCCCAATAGCCCCTATGGAATCCAGCTTGTCAGCATCAAACAAGATTTTTTCTTCCAGAGAAGTAGGCGGCGACTCTTTGCGAAAGCGATGAGCAAGAATCGCTTTTTGCACAAGCATAATCTGCTCTGAATCCATTCCCTCTTCACACAGCCATTCTCCAGCTATACGGGCACTGATCTCGGCGTGGCACTCTCCCGTTCGACGCTCTTCGGCCCGTCCGATATCGTGCAGGAGGGCAGCGAGGCGAAGAAGTGCCATATCTGCACCTTCCTCGCGCCCAATCCGCTCACACATCGCCATTACCCGGAGATTATGCTGCCAGTCATGCGCAGGATCCTGCCCGTCAAACAAACGCTGTGTGTTCCGTACCAGGCGTTCTGGCAGGGATGCCGTGGTTTCTGTCACATAGTCCATCGCTCCACTCTCCCTGCTCTATTTGGATACCAATTGTTCCAGCTTGGCTTTAGTACGAGCGCGATCACGATCCAAAATCGGCTTCAGGTAGGTTCCCGTGTATGAACCATCCAGCTCTGCGACTTGCTCTGGAGTACCCGTTCCTACGATTTGCCCACCTCGGGTCCCCCCCTCAGGACCGAGGTCAATGATGTAGTCCACCGTTTTGATCACATCTAGATTATGCTCGATGACCAGCACCGTATCACCATTTTCCACCAGCCGCTGCAAAACCTTGAGCAATCGGTCGATGTCATCGGTATGCAGCCCAGTCGTTGGCTCATCCAGAATATAGAGCGTTCGGCCTGTGCTCCGACGATACAGCTCAGAGGCCAGTTTGACCCGTTGTGCTTCCCCGCCGGACAAGGTTGTCGCCGGTTGGCCGAGCTTCATGTAGCCCAGTCCTACGTCGATGATCGTCTGCAGCTTTCTTTCAATGCGCGGCAGATTGCGGAAATACTCAACCGCATCCTCAATCGTCATCTCCAGTACATCTGCAATGCTTTTGCCTTTGTATTTCACATCGAGTGTTTCGCGGTTGTAGCGTTTGCCATGACAGACCTCGCAAGGGACATATACATCCGGCAGGAAGTGCATCTCGATCTTGATGATGCCGTCACCACTGCATGCCTCGCAGCGTCCTCCCTTGACGTTGAAGCTGAAACGTCCCTTTTTGTAGCCGCGCACCTTGGCCTCGTTGGTCGAGGCGAACAAATCGCGAATGTCATCAAAAACCCCTGTATAGGTAGCAGGGTTGGAACGCGGTGTCCGTCCGATAGGCGACTGGTCGATATTGATGACTTTGTCCAGATGCTCCAGGCCAGTGATGCGGCGATGCTCACCCGGCTTTACCTTCGCACCATTTAGATCACGTGCCAGCGTCTTTTGCAAAATTTCATTGATCAGTGTACTTTTCCCGGAGCCGGAGACACCTGTGACGGCCACGAACAAACCGAGCGGAATTTTGGCGGTTACGTTTTTCAGGTTGTTTTCCTTGGCTCCTTCAATCTTCACCCATTTATCACTTGTCGCTCGACGTTCCATAGGAACAGGAATAAACTTCCGACCACTCAAATAGGCACCAGTGAGAGAAGCTTCCTGTTGCATCAGCTCCTCCGGCGTTCCGGTCGCTACAACCTGACCGCCGTGTATGCCCGCACCCGGGCCAATATCGATGATGTAGTCGCATGCCATCATGGTATCCTCATCATGCTCCACCACGATCAAGGTATTTCCCAGCTTGGTCATATGCTCCAGTGTTTTGATCAGACGTGCATTGTCGCGTTGATGCAGACCGATGCTCGGCTCGTCGAGGATGTAGAGCACGCCCATCAGACTGGAACCGATCTGCGTAGCCAATCGAATACGCTGTGCTTCTCCCCCGGACAAGGTCCCGGCTGCACGACTCAAAGTCAAATAATCCAGACCTACGTCCACCAGGAAATGAAGGCGCCCCTTGATCTCCTTAATGATGAGATTGGCAATTTTCGTTTCCTTTTCAGTCAGATCAAGCCCTTCCATAAACGAATGCGCGTCCGCGATCGACAGATCCGTCAATTCAGAAATGCTCCGATTCCCAATCTTTACAGCCAGGCTTTCGGGGCGTAAACGCTGTCCCTTGCATACCGGGCAAGGCTTTTGACTCATGAATCCTTCAATCTGTTCACGGATATATTCAGAGCTGGTCTCCAAGTGACGGCGCTGAAGATTGGGAATGACCCCTTCAAATGCAACCGCAGCCTCGCGCACCTGTCCGAACTCATTCTCGTAACGGAACTGAATCTTCTCGCCCTGACTTCCATACATCACGATCTTAGCCTGCTCTTCTGGCAGCTCCTCAAACGGCAAATCCATGCGAATGCCGAAGTGACGGCAGGCAGATTCGAGCAATTGCGGATAGTAAGTAGACGATTTTGGCTCCCAGGCAGCTACAGCCCCCTCTGCCAGAGGCAAGGTCACATCCGGTACTACCATGTCTGGGTCTACTTCCAGCTTGACCCCAAGACCATCACATTCCGGGCATGCACCGAACGGGCTGTTAAAGGAAAAGATGCGCGGTTCGAGCTCACCGATAGAAAAACCACAAATGGCGCAAGCATGGTGTTCGCTAAAAAGCAGCTCTTCCTGCTCCATCACATCCACGATCACCTTGCCGTCTGCCAGTCGAAGAGCAGTCTCCAACGAGTCGGCCAATCGGGATGCGGCATCCGGTTTGACAACGATCCGGTCGACCACTACCTCGATATTGTGCTTCTTGTTCTTCTCTAGCTTGATTTCTTCTGACAGATCCCGTGTATCCCCGTTCACTCTGACACGAACGAAGCCCTGCTTCCGGATATCCTCCAGCAGCTTGACGTGTTCACCCTTACGTCCCTGGACCATCGGAGCCAGGATTTGAATCCGCGTCCGCTCCGGATACTCCATCACCCGATCCACCATTTGCTCGACCGTCTGTGACTGAATCTCCGTCCCATGCTCAGGGCAGATGGCTCTCCCCACACGAGCGTAAAAGAGACGCAGGTAATCGTAAATTTCAGTGACCGTACCCACAGTAGAACGCGGGTTGCGGCTCGTGGTTTTTTGGTCGATAGAAATAGCAGGAGAAAGTCCCTCGATTGAATCTACGTCCGGCTTGTCCATCTGTCCGAGGAACTGACGAGCATACGCAGAGAGGGACTCTACGTAACGGCGTTGTCCCTCTGCGTAAATAGTGTCAAATGCCAGGGATGACTTACCCGAACCTGATAAGCCGGTCAAAACGACGAATTTATCTCTAGGAATCACAACATCAATATTTTTCAGGTTGTGGGCACGAGCGCCCTTCACCACAATATGTTCCAATGGCATGAAAGTAACCTCTCCTTAGAGTTCAGCCTTTAGCTCAAGAATCAAGTCACGCAATTCGGCAGCGCGTTCAAACATCAGACTGCGTGCTGCCTCCTTCATTTCTTCTTCCATCCGTTCGATGACCGCCAGGCGATCCTTCTTCGGCATCTTCTTGAATTCTGCATGTGGCAGATAGTCGGCTTTTTCTTCCGCTACCTTTGTAGCTTCAATCACGTCTCGTACAGCTTTCTTCACCGTCTGCGGCGTGATGCCATTCTTTTCATTGTACGCCATTTGAATCTCGCGACGGCGCTCCGTCTCGCGGATCGCGGCTGTCATGGAATCCGTCATCTTGTCTGCATACATGATGACGCGTCCTTCCGAGTTGCGTGCCGCACGTCCAATCGTCTGGATCAGCGAACGCTCGTTGCGCAGGAAGCCCTCTTTATCCGCATCGAGAATCGCAACCAGTGAAACCTCTGGCAGATCAAGACCCTCACGCAGCAGGTTGATCCCCACCAGCACATCGAACTCACCCAAGCGCAACGAACGCAAAATCTGCATCCGCTCGATGGTCTTGATATCCGAGTGCAAATAGCGCACCTTGATACCGATTTCCTTCAAGTAATCAGTCAGATCCTCCGACATTTTCTTCGTCAACGTCGTGACCAGTACCCGTTCGTCTTTGGCAATCGTCGCCTGAATTTCACCGATCAAATCGTCAATCTGTCCTTTGATCGGACGAACCGATATCGTCGGGTCGACCAGCCCTGTCGGACGGATCACCTGCTCTACCACTTTCGGGGTATGCTCCAGCTCATAGGGGCCAGGTGTTGCGGAGATATAGATCGCCTGCGGTACCTTTTCTTCAAATTCAGCGAACTTCAACGGTCGGTTGTCCCTGGCAGACGGAAGGCGGAAGCCGTGCTCCACCAAGACATCCTTGCGCGCACGGTCGCCATTGTACATCCCACGCACCTGCGGCAAACTGATGTGCGACTCGTCGATCAACACCAGGTAATCCTCTGGGAAGTAGTCCATCAACGTGTAAGGCGCATGGCCTGGAGGGAGTCCGGTAAGATGGCGCGAATAGTTTTCAATACCGGAGCAAAAGCCCATCTCCATCATCATCTCGATGTCGTAGCGCGTACGCTGTTCCAACCGCTGTGCCTCCAGCAGCTTGCCTGCTTCACGAAACTCTGCCAGTCGCTCCTCCAGTTCAGCCTCGATGTTTGCCACAGCCAACTTCAGTTTTTCACTGCGCGTGACATAGTGAGAAGCCGGGAAAATAGCAACATGATCACGCTGTCCCAGAATTTCCCCGGTTAGGACATCGATCGAAGTGATTCGCTCAATCTCATCACCAAAAAATTCAACACGAATCGCCTGCTCTCCATGTGACGCAGGAAAAATCTCCACAACATCTCCACGCACGCGAAAGGTTCCTCGAACAAAGTTGATATCGTTGCGCGTGTACTGAATGTCTACCAAACGATGCAGGATTTCGTCGCGTCCCTTTTCCATTCCGACCCGTAGCGAGAGCAGCAGCTCTCTGTACTCTTCAGGAGAACCCAAACCGTAAATGCAGGAAACAGAGGCAACAATAATCACATCGCGACGCTCAAACAGAGAGCTGGTAGCTGAGTGACGCAGCTTATCGATCTCCTCGTTCACACTGGAATCTTTTTCAATATAAGTATCCGATTGGGGAATGTACGCTTCTGGTTGATAGTAGTCGTAGTAGCTGACGAAATATTCCACAGCGTTGTTGGGGAAAAATTCCTTGAACTCCGCACATAGCTGGGCTGCCAGTGTTTTGTTGTGCGCCATGACCAGTGTCGGTTTGTTCACCTGGGCAATCACCTGGGCCGCTGTGAATGTTTTTCCCGTACCCGTCGCCCCCAGCAAAGTCTGGTGTCGCTTGCCTGCCCGTACGCCCTCGACCAGCTCGGCAATGGCAGTAGGCTGGTCACCGGATGGCTGATACTCCGATACCAATTCAAAACGATCCATTCCCTCGTTCATCTCCTCGTTGCCTATCTTTTCTCATTTCCATTATAACACAATTCCGGGGATGTTAAGCCGGAAATTCGAACAAACGTTTGTCTTCACACTTCATCCTGATTTTCCGATAGTAATAATGAAATCATATTTATGTCCTCACAAGACCCGCCAATTTCAGGGAGGATCGTTATGTCTGACAATACCGTAAAAAACAACCCTTATATACAACCCCATATGAGCTATCAAGGCAAAAAGGAGTTCTCCACAGAGCTTGACAACAATGCCTTCATGAAGCTTTTACTGGAGCAGTTGAAGCATCAGGATCCGATGTCTCCGATGGACAACTCGCAGTTCATCCAACAGACCAGCATGATGACCATGGTCGAAAAAATCACCAAGATGGCAACGCTGATGGAGCAATCCAACAACAGCATGCTCACGTTGGAGAAATACGAGCAGCTGGTTGGACGCACCGCCACCTACACCCTGACGACCGCAGATCCTGTAACCGGTGAAACTTCCACCGAGACCAAGGAAGGCAACATCGAAGCCGTCTACATGGATAATAACAAGATCTACTTCCGTCTTGCCGGAGAAACCACTCCGATTCCTCTCACCGACATTAAAGGACTGGAATCCCAGGGCATGGCCGGAAATGCAATCGACAGCAGTGTGAAGTTCATGGAAATGATCGGCAGCACCGTTTCCTACAAAACCACTACGCAAGTGGAAGGAAGCGAGCCTGTTGAGGTCATAAAGGACGGCGTCATCACCGGCTTCTCGATGAAAAACGGCGTGGCTCAATTCCAATTGGATAACGGCGCCACCGTCAAACTGGATGAAATCACGGGCATGTCCGTAAACCCGGATAACCAAGCCATGAGCAGCTCGCTGCAATACGCCCAAATGATCGGATTCTTCGTCACCTACAACCAATCGACTACCAACACAGACGGTACCACCTCTTCCGAAGAGGTGTCGGGCATCATCCAGGCTGTCAGCATGAAGAATGGACTGATCGAATTCGTGCTGGAAGACGGCAAAAAAGTGTCACTTCAGCAAATTACCGGCTACGAAGCACAAGCCTAAAAGCAAAATCCGCACTCCACCGATCGTTGGTGAGTGCGGATTTCTCTTTCTGTAAAAACGTTTGAAAGGTTATTCCTTGACAGTAACCTTGCCTGTCAAAGCATCTACCTGAATGGTTGCATCCATCTTCTGTTCTCCACCGCAGAAGCAATGGGCCTTTGTTTGGCGGAACGACAAGTCGTAAGCCAGCTTCCAGGTGACAGCTCCTGTTTCTGGATGGGTCATTTGGACGTAAGTCAGCTCCAATGGATACGACTTCAGCAACTGATTGACGGCAGCCTGCTGAGGAATGGATTTGGAGGCTTGCTGGAATACCATATCACTCGGGCGATTCACGGTGAACTCCTCGATTGCACCGGTCATGCCTTGAATGGAAATCGTGTACATCCCTTCTTCCAAGAGCTGACCTTCCCGATAGACAGGCGTACCGTTGACGACCATATCTGCTGTGATGAGTGTGGTCTGTTCGTTGCCTACATCACTCAATAGGATTGGATTGGGGCCAGTAGGAAGAAGTCGTCTCAATGCCTCTTCGGCTGTGCTCCAGTCACGTTTTTTGTCCAGCTTCCCATTCTTTTGAACTTCATCCTTGCTGACGAAGCGGAGTACCTCGCCCGTCTTGGCATTCGTCACCAGCATGAGATGCTTTTTCTCTTCTGGTTTCACGGTATCAGGGAACATGCCCAGCTCATATTGCTTATCCGCATTGGCAGCGTCTTGCCGGAAATATCCCCAGATAAAGTAGCGCAGCGCACTTCCGTCTTCCCGCTTTTCCTCAAATGACACCAATGGCAGCTTTCCAGGCTCAGCTTTGAACAGCCATCTCACCAGATCGGCGGCCTGAGAGTCTGACATTGCTGACCATCTTTCCCCGGTTCCATTCAGGTTTACCGTTTGAACAGATGGCTGCAAGTCAAGCAATCGCTTGCCATTTATCGCATCCAGCGCACTTCCCGTATGGCTTTGGCTAATGATTCCATCCTTCACGAGATAGACCAGACGCGCTTCTACTCGCCTATCATTTGGTGCATTTTCAGGGAGCAGGTAGACCAGCTCCAATGGCTTGCTCTCGTTGTAGCGCTGGAGCGCTTGCTGGGAGGAGATGGCGCGCGTAGCCGGAGGGAACGAAGCTGCAATCAGTTTTTCATGCGATTTCCCGTTAAAATTGCGGAACCCGATCAGTCTCCCCGTCGAATCAAAGGTGACGAATGAATCATAGGCATCATCCAGGGACACATGGTTAATCTTCCGGACCAACCGTACAGTAGTCAGTCCATCCTTGGTCACGACTTCTCTGGACTGATAGGTATTCCCAACATTTTGCAAGCCTGTTACAAAGGCCATTGCCTTCGTGCTCGCTTGTGCATCTGTCAATGTTGCTGGCTTTTCAGATTTTTGTGGCTTGAGTTCCAGGATCAGCAAATCGCCCGTTGTTGGGTCGAATACAGCGCGATCACCGTTTGGATTCGGATCCTTGGCTGACTCCGCAAACGCAATAGCCACCCCGGATACACCCGGACCATCCACTTCCCCAATATAGACAACATGGCGCTTCGACAATTCCGGAACCAATCGAACCACCTGTTGGATTCCTTTTGTAATCGTTACAGGCACCGGTGTGACAGCAGCAGCCTGCACTTTTTTCACAGCAGCTGCATGAACGTCGACGATGGGTGTCACCCAAAGGCTACCTGCAGCCACTGCTCCTGCCAAAACCAGTAATAAAGGTTTGCGGCTATTCTTCTTCAAAAAAATCCTCTCCCTCGTTGTATCCTAATCTAAGAGACGCATCAAAAATGGTTTTGTTTCCCAAAAAAGGAGTTCTATAAAATAAATTTTACTTAAAAAGAGTAAGCAAACATGAATCTTATACTTGCTTCAAAAAAAGGGGAGAGTTTTTCGCCTAGACTGTGCGTAAACTCTCCCCTGCTTGCTCAAGCTCCAATATTTAGTTTTTCCAGCTTCTGCTTGATCAGCTGGATCACACTGGAACGTCTCAAATCAACGTAGACATTCGTTTTTGCGTCAGGCACGACGATGATTCCCAGCTGATGATGATTCCCAGCATACACGGCGCATTGTACAAACTTGACCTCCCCTTCATACGTGAGCACTTCCATTTTGCAAAAAGCGGAATTAGCTTGAAGGGCAGGATAGAGATCTTCTTTGTTTCGGACATGAATTCCGTTTACTTTTACAATAATCTCACCAGGCAGTATTCCGATTTCTTCTGCTCGTGTCCCCGGGATGACGGCCATCACCTTGATGCCTCGCGAAGATTGAATAAAAAACGGTGATCGCTGTGTCTCGTGGTACTGGCTCCAGAAAAACAAAGCCTCGTGACCGAAAATCGCAAAACATGCAGCGAGCACGATCAACGGAGTCAGCCAAACCGAAAGCGCTGACAACGCTAACAGGATCACAGCGTACAGAGCGAGATGCTTCGATATTTGCTGCGCTTTTTTGAATGGTGTAGTGGTCTGTGTCATGTCGGAAAAGCCGGTTACAGACGGCAAAAGCATGAGCCCGAAGGAAGCCGCTTCCGGCCAGAAAAACGGCCATCCGGGATACAACGCGCCGTTGATCGCGCCTTGCTCCATCTGGACAAACAAGAACAGTGGAGTCAGCCAGAAGGAATGGAGCAGGTACGATCCGACGATGCGGCCCCTTTTCCCCTCTACAAAAAGCGGTGAAGCATCTCTCCCCCCATTCCAGCGTACGAGCATAGCCTCGATGAGATGCATGATCGCCACGAGCGCCAAAAGCGGGATCGGTTTGGCCTGTCCAAACATTACCCACACGTCACCGATCACAGGAATGGCAGCAGGACCTGGAAACACGCTGGCTATGCCATGAAAAA
The DNA here is from genome assembly GCF_029870785.1 of Brevibacillus sp. AY1. Classification (NCBI taxonomy): domain Bacteria; kingdom Bacillati; phylum Bacillota; class Bacilli; order Caryophanales; family Paenibacillaceae; genus Brevibacillus; species Brevibacillus sp. AY1. The sequence continues at coordinate 59,796 of NZ_JAFLPN010000017.1, read as the reverse complement.
GCGCCAATAATCCAGCCGCGTAGGCAAAGCACAGAAAGCGCAAGCGAATCAGTGCCAGTATCAATGCCAATCCCCATAACAGGTACAAGTCCTGCGCCTGGATGACGACACCCAGACCAGCTGCCAGCAAGGAAATCAGCACACCGCCTGCCAGCCCCATCCCTGCAGAACGAATCGTCTGCAAAACAGGGGTCTGGATACGAGCTGCGAACAGCTGTCTTTCAAAATGCATCTGTCGCCGATAGTGCAAGTAAATGACGAACAAAAACAAATAAAAGACTGGATTCAGAAATAGAAGGGGAATTCCATATAGAATTGAGAGCATGTCTCCTTGAATCGTCAAATGCCTCACCTCGATGGTAAAAGAAAAACCACGACATGTAATTTGCCGTGGTTACCACTTCTACGAGAGCAAGGAAATTCCCTTCCTTACACGTACGGTTTATTTTGTCGATACTACATCGAGTGCTTTTTGCAATTGCAGATCGTTCTCTGGCTTGCGCATGGTCTCACGCAGAGAATCCTCCAATGCAGCACGTGTAGCAGCATCTACTTTTCCTGACACAGTCAATTTTTTCGATGTCTGGAACTGCTTGATCATTTGCTCTGTCTTTTGATCAAAATAGCCGTCATCTCTACCTGGCGACAGATTTAATCCAGTCAGGATCAATTGCAGGTTCTTCACATCATTGCCCGTCATATCACGGGCAAGGTCTTTGTCCGCAGGCAGCTGAGTAGCGTTGAAATAAGCGGGCTGCTTCACTTCGAAATCAGGCACGATGCCTTTTTCATGGACCCAGTCGCCATTCGGAGTCAGCCATTTCGCGATAGTCAGCTTCAACTGGCTCTTGTCTTCCATTTCCATCGTGCTTTGCACGGTTCCTTTTCCGAAGCTCTTCTCGCCTACCAGCTTGTAGTTGCCGCTGTCACGCATCGCTCCTGCGAGGATTTCCGAAGCACTGGCGCTTCCACCGTTGATCAGCACTGTGATCGGATACGGTTTGGCCGCTTCCGTTTTCGAGCGGTACTCTTCACGCTGTTTTCCGCCATTGCCATACTCGATCTGCACAATCATGCCGTTATTCGGCACGAGCATTTCCCCGATTTCCTTCACTGCCAACAGATAGCCGCCCGGGTTGCCGCGAACGTCGATGACAAGTCCGCCAATTCCCTTTTTCTCCAGCTCTGCCAGCTGATCTTTGAAATGCTTGGTGGTCTCTGTCGAGAATTGTGTCAGAGCGATCACGCCTACCTTGACGCCGTTTTTCTCCATGATCTGGCTGTTGACCGTTTCGATTGGAATATCGTCCCGCACACAGACGATCGTAAGCGGTTCAGCTACACCTTGACGAACGATTTGCAGAACTGCTTTTGTTCCTTTCGGGCCGCGGATTTTGGTCACAGCCTGGTGCAAGTCCAGGCCTTCCAGCGACTCGCCGTTGACACTGATGATCTGGTCATTCGGTTTCAAACCCGCTTTTTCAGCAGGAGATCCCTTAAACGGAGATACGATTGTGACGCGACCATTCTGCATGGTTACCTCGGTTCCAATTCCTTGGAACGTCGAGTGCAAAGTGGAGGTAAAATCGGCTGCCGTCTTTGGATCCATGTAATCACTGTACGGGTCCTGCAGCGAACCGACCATGCCACCAATCGCGCCTTCAACCAACTGTTCCGTGGTGACATTTTCGATATACTCTTTCTTAATTGCAGAAAAAGCTTCGTAAAGCTTCTGGAACTCTTCCGGATATCCTTGGGTACCTGGGGCAGAAAGCTTATTCGTTGAAGCCGTGAGTGCCGCATTCGAGGTTGCGCTGACTGAAGGCCGGAGCAGCGTCATTGTAAAGATGCTACTAGCTACCATCGAAACGAGTACAAGCCCTAGTACGGTACGTCCTTTCCATCTCACTTTCACGTCACCATCCTTTTTGCTACCGGCGAAAAGATTCCTGTTAGTCTATGCGTTTTCAGGTAGCAATATTTGTGTGGATCGGACCGGAACTACTTTAAGTAAGGCAGTGGATTAACAGCTACGTCATTTTTGTAGACGGTAAAGTGCAGGTGATTCCCAGTCGAACGACCCGTTGAGCCTACCTCGGCAATTTTTTGCCCTACATTCACTCTTTGTCCGACCGATACTTTGATTCCGCCCTCGCGAATGTGGGCGTACAAGGTTGTAATTTCATCGCTGTGCTTGATCATGACCGTATTCCCAAAGCCGTTGTAGTACCCGGCGTAAGTCACGATACCAGAGGCTGCCGCCATAATGGTGGTCCCTTTTGGCGCCGCCATGTCTAAACCATTATGCCCAGCTGATTTTCCGGTAAACGGGTCTTTTCGAACTCCGAAGCCGGAAGAAAAGCGGAACGCTCCATCCGCGATCGGAAGGGCCAACCTGCCGCCTTTGTATCCGCTGCTGCTGGCGCTCATGGCCCGCACTTGCTCCGCGTACTTGGCAGATTCCTGCTTCGTAAATTGGACAAGCAATTCTCCGGCCTCCGCCAGATCTGCTTCCATTTTCTTCTCTTGCTTGTTCAGCTCAGCCACAATCACCTGGCTTTTCTTGAACTGGCTGTCTAAGTCAGCCTTCAATGCTTCAGCTTCGTCATACATCCCGGCATACACGGTGAGCTGATGGTCAATTTCTTTCTTTTTCGTTTCAATTGTCGCTTTGTCGCGCAGGTTGTCTTCAAGAATACGCGTATCCTGCGCCAAAATCAACTGAAGGCCCTCCATCCGCGTGAGGAAATCGCCAAAGTCAGAGGAACCCAAGAGCACGTCCAGATACGATACTGTACCTCGCTCGTACATGGATTTGACACGAGTCTTCAGCAAGGTTTCGCGTTTTGCCACGCGATCCTTCGCTTCATCCAGCTCGTCCTGTGCTTGGGCTGCTTTCAGCGTCGTCTCTTCCATTTGCTTTTCGAGCTTGTCCAATTTTGACTGCGCTTCATTGCGTCGCAGGTCAATTTGCATGAGCTCTGTGTTCAAATTCTTGATTTGTTTCTGAACCTGAGCAATACTTTGCTCCGTTTGCTTCATTTGCTTTCTCTGGTCTTCTTTCTTTTTGCGAATCTCTGCAAGCTCCCGATTGATTTTATCCAGGGACTGTTTGCTCGCGGCATGGCTGACTTCAACTGGGATGTTTGCAGTTCCGACCAGCAAACCTGCTATCAAGAGGGATAGTAGGATCTTCTTTTTCATGATTCTCCTCCCACAAACTCATTTTACACCCGCAAGAAGCGGCGGACAGACACCAAACTTCCCCAAATGCCGATAAAGGCACCAATCGCTACGAGCGCAAGTGCAACCTGGTTGACCAGTGGGAAGAGTGGTAACAGTTTGAACAGTTGTGAAGCTTCAAAACTCGAATGAATAGCATCCAGCAGGTAATAGTACCCTACTGACAGCATGATGGTCGGAATCAACGCTCCGACTATGCCCATGAGCAGACCCTCTACGAAGAATGGCCAGCGAATAAACCAGTTCGTTGCCCCTACCAGCTTCATAATCTCGATCTCCCGGCGTCGGGCGACAATCGTCAGCTTGATCGTATTGGCAATCAGGAACATCGCTGTGAAGCCAAGTCCAATAATGAAGGCAATCCCTACATTACGCACAGCCCCGGTAACTGCGAAGAGCTTTTCCACCGTACCTTCGCCATAGGTCAGGTTTTTCACATACTCCAGCTTCTTGATCTGAGCGGCCACGGCAGCCGTATCCTGTGGCTGAGCAGTCTTGACCACGAAAGCGTCCGGAAGCGGGTTATCCTTCTCCAAGCCTTCGAAAAGATATGCCTTGTCTCCCAAGCTTTCCTTAAACTGCTTTAATCCTTCATCCTTGGGGATAAACTGGACAGTACTCACCTTGGGGATCGCTTTGATATTTTCTTCTACCTGCTGTACGTTTGCCTCGGTAGCCAGGACGTCCATGAAGACGCGAATCTCTACCTGTTTTTCTACCGATTGTGCAAAGTAGTTGACGTTCATCGCCAGGATGAGAAATACGCCAAGAATTAATAGAGTAATGGCTACGGCACTAATAGAAGCGAACGACATCCAGCCGTTCCGGCCGAGGTTTTTTACCCCTTCACGGACATGGCGTCCCAGCGTTCTAATCTTCATAACCGTATTCCCCTCTCTGCTCGTCACGGGCGATCGTACCCGCTTCAATCGCGACAACCCGCTTTCTCATGGTGTTGACAATCTCCCGGTTATGCGTCGCCATTACGACAGTTGTGCCTCGCTGGTTGATCTCATCAAACAGCTTCATGATTTCCCAGGAGGTATCCGGGTCGAGGTTTCCCGTAGGCTCATCGGCAATGATGATGCCAGGGCTGTTGACCAACGCCCTTGCCAGCGCCACACGCTGCTGCTCCCCACCGGAAAGCTCGCTCGGAAGCATTTTCGCTTTATGCTTCAGCTTGACTAGGCCCAGCACATCCATCACGCGTGGTTTGATCTGCTTGGGATTGGCTTCGATGACTTCCATCGCAAATGCGACATTTTCGAACACCGTCAGCGTCGGCAGCAGCTTGAAATCCTGGAAGACGACACCGATGCTGCGCCGTACCAAAGGAATCTGACGCTCCTTGATCCGGCTGACATTGAAGCCTCCGAGGAAAATCTGTCCCTTGGTCGGCTTTTCTTCACGATACATCAATTTGATAAACGTGGATTTACCCGCACCGCTGGGCCCCACTACATACACAAATTCGCCCTTTTCAATCCGAATATTGACGCCCTTGAGCGCATTTGTGCCATTCGGATACGTTTTCCATACATCGAACATCTCGATCAAGTCCATCACATCCTACGTTGTCTGATCGTTCTTAGCCTTTGTCTGCAAAATCGACAAAAGAACACATCCATTTCTCATCTGCTGTTGCCGTTTGTTGGAAAACAGCGAGAAACTTCATCCTACCTATTATAACACCGTGTTTCACGGATGGTATCCTCTAAATCTCTCATTTCTTGTCGAAAAGGCTACGCTTCACTGACATTCCGACATGTTTTTTGTATAGTACGTCCTCACTTCTCGAAGTCGAAGACGCTTTCATTCATTGCTAGAAAAGGTATAACAGCTGCGATAAGTATGCTGTGAACACACCGTACGCTGGTCTGCGAACCACACACCCGTTACAATAGTAAAGAAGCTAACCTTTAGAAGGAGGTACGTTCAGATGAACAACTTTGTTTACCGCAACCCTACAGAACTGATCTTTGGGCGGGGGCAACTGTCCGTTCTCGAAGCGAAGGCAAAACAACTGGGCTCCACGGTCCTGCTCGTATATGGAGGAGGAAGCATCAAGCGCTCCGGACTGTACGACAAAGTTGTCTCCCAGCTGCAGGCTGCAGAGTGTCGGGTGATCGAGCTGTCTGGGGTAGAACCCAATCCACGGCTCAACACCGTGAAGAAGGGAATTGAACTGTGCCGTCAGGAAGGGGTAGAGTGGATCCTTGCTGTCGGAGGAGGCAGCGTGATCGATGCCGCCAAAGCTGTGGCTGTCGGAGTGCCGTATGAAGGAGATGTATGGGACTTTTATACTCGTAAAGCAGTCGCAGAGAGTGCATTGCCACTAGGTACTGTACTCACGCTGGCAGCAACCGGCTCAGAAATGAATCGGGGCAGCGTCATTACCAACTGGGAAACGCAGGAGAAATTCGGGGGGACGTGTACATTTCCGACGTTTTCGATCCTGGATCCTGAAAATACCTTCACCGTACCGCGTGATCAAACCATCTACGGTATTTGCGATATTATGTCTCACGTGTTTGAGCAGTATTTCAGTCACACCACTGAAATTCCATTGCAAACACGGTTTGCTGAATCCATTATGAAAACGGTCATCGAGAATGCTGAACGAGTTCTGGAGAACCCGGAGGATTACGATGCCCGCGCCAATATCCTGTATTGCGGAACCATGGCTTTGAACGGTACACTGCCTGTCGGCGTTGATACGGATTGGGCTACGCATTCCATCGAGCATGCCGTAAGTGCTGTTTACGACATTCCGCACGGTGGCGGGCTGGCGATCATCTTCCCGCAATGGATGCGTTATGTATACCGCGAAAATATTGCTCGCTTTGTCCGTTTTGCCGTCGAAGTGTGGAAGGTTGATCCTGCAGGCAAGACGGATGATGAAGTGGCTTTGGCAGGTATTGAAGCGACAGCAGCTTTCTTTGCCCGAATCGGTGCCCCTACTCGTCTGGCCGACTACAAGATTGGCGATGACCAACTCGAGGTTATGGCGCAAAAAGCGACTCCATTCGGTCCGATTGGACGCTTCAAACCATTGGGCAGCGAGGATGTAGCGGAGATTTTACGCATGTCCTTGTAATAAACCTGCGAAAACGCCTCTCTCCCATGTGGAGACAGGCGTTTTTATTCTCTAACCAAAAATACCGGACAGGCCTCATGCCCATCCGGTACTGGTATCCTTACGCTGGCGAGCCAACATCGATCAAGGATTCAATCATGACCTTTTGACTATTTTTATCTACCCAAGCATGCGTGTCGACGAGCAGCTTGCGGTATACCTTAATTTGTTCTTCCACCTGATTGCGAGCTGTGCCACCCAGCACGTTGCGCGCATTCACTACTGTCTCTATAGCCAGTGCCTCGTACACATCCTCGCCAATCACACCAGAGAAGCTCTGGAATTCTGCCAAGGACATGTCCAGCAAGTATTTCTTGTTCTCGATGCAGTACAGAACCGTTTTCCCTACCACTTCATGCGCTTCCCGGAACGGCATGTTTTTACGCACCAGATAATCCGCCAGATCCGTCGCGTTGGAGAAGTCTTGCGTAACGGCTTGGCGCATGCGCTCTTCTCTAACCTGCATGGTCTTGATCATCGGAGTCAACAGCGCCAACGCCCCATGAAGTGTCGCGACTGTGTCGAACATGCCTTCCTTGTCTTCTTGCATATCCTTGTTGTACGCAAGCGGCAGGCCTTTCAACACGGTCAGCAAGCCCACGAGATTGCCGTACACCCGTCCTGTTTTCCCGCGCACCAGCTCTGCCACATCCGGATTTTTCTTCTGCGGCATAATGCTGGAGCCTGTGCAGAACTCATCATCGAGCTCAATGAAGGAAAACTCCTGGCTGCTCCATATCACCAGTTCCTCACACAAACGCGAGAGGTGCGTCATGATCAGAGAGGAATCGGCTAAAAATTCAACGATAAAATCCCTGTCGCTTACCGCATCCATGCTGTTTTGATAAACGCCATCAAACTGCAGCAGCTCTGCAACAAAGGTACGATCGATCGGGAATGTAGTCCCAGCCAACGCACCAGCGCCAAGCGGCAAAACGTTGACCCGTTTCCAGGTCTCGGTCATGCGCTCGATGTCGCGTTGCAGCATGGACACGTACGCCATCAGATGATAGCCGAACAATACTGGCTGTGCACGTTGAAGGTGCGTATAGCCAGGCATTACCGTATCGAGATGCTGATTTGCTTTTTCGATCAGCGCTTCCTGCAAATACATCGCCAGCTGGATGATTTCCATGAGCTTTTCTCTGAGGTACAGGTGCATATCCGTCGCTACCTGATCGTTACGGCTGCGGCCCGTGTGGAGCTTGCCCCCCACCGGACCGATTTCTTCGATCAGCATTTTCTCAATATTCATATGGACATCTTCGTGTGCGACAAGAAATTGTGCCTGCCCCCGCTCGATTTTTTCCTTCACCTTTTTCAAGCCCGCAATAATCTGTCTAACTTCCTCCATTGGCAGGATGCCGCACTTGCCCAGCATGGCTACATGTGCCAGGCTCCCGACGATATCCTGTCGCCACATCTGCTGGTCAAAAGAGATGGAAGCTGTATACTCTTCTACGAGCTGATTCGTCGGCTTCGTGAAGCGTCCTCCCCACAGTTTCATTGCTTGATCGCATCCTTTTCGTCCAAGATCTTGATGGCTGTATTTACATTCTCATGCAGAACGCCTTCATTGACTTGTGCGTATACCTGGGTTGGCAGACCCCACAGCTTGATGAAGCCCAATGCTGCTTTGTGGTCAAACTGGTCACCCGCATTGTAGGTAGCCAGCTCGTGGCTGTAGAGCGAAGACGCCGATTTGCGTCCTACCACGATCGCATGGCCTTTGTGCAGCTTCACGCGCACCACGCCGGTCACGTGTTTTTGTGTTTCCTCGATGAATGCTTGAACCGCATTGCGGATCGGAGAGTACCAGAGTCCCTCGTAGATCACCTGCGACATTTTTTGTTCGATAATCGGTTTGAATTGCGCTACCTCGCGAGGCTGAGTCAGGAATTCCAGCTCACGGTGCGCCAGAATCAAGGTAGTCGCTGCTGGTGTTTCGTATACCTCACGCGATTTGATACCGACCAAACGGTTTTCTACGTGGTCAATACGTCCAACACCGTGGTTACCTGCGATCTTGTTCAGCTTCAGGATCAGTTCAGACAGTGCCAGTTCTTCGCCATTCAGCGCAGTTGGCACGCCTTTTACGAACGTGATTTCGATTTCTTCTGCTTGATCCGGTGCATCTGCAATGGATTTGGTCAGATCGTATGCACCCTCTGGTGGAGCTGCCCAAGGATCTTCCAGAACGCCGCACTCGCAGCTTCTGCCCCACAGGTTTTGGTCAATGCTGTATGGATTGTCCAGATCGATCGGGATCGGGATATTGTTCTTTTTCGCATATTCGATCTCTTCGTCACGCGTCCAGCCCCATTCACGAACCGGCGCCACGATTTTGATGTTCGGGTTCAACGCTGTGAAGGAAACGTCAAAGCGAACCTGGTCATTTCCTTTTCCGGTGCAACCGTGAGCAACGGCTACTGCGCCTTCTTTTTCAGCGATTTCAACCAGAACGCGGGAAATCAGGTAACGGGACAGTGCCGATACCAGTGGATACTTGCCTTCATACATCGCGTTTGCCTGCAAGGCTGGCAGAACGAATTCCTGCGCGAATGCTTCCTTCGCATCCACTACAATCGATTTCAGTGCGCCAACTTGCAGCGCCTTTTTCTGTACAAAATCAAGGTCTTTTCCTTCTCCTACATCCAGAGCAACCGCAATAACATCATAGTTGTAGGTTTCTTGCAGCCATTTGATTGCTACTGATGTATCTAAACCGCCCGAATAGGCCAAAACAATTTTTTCTTTAGACATCGCTCTTCTCTCCCTATACACGAAAGATTTTCTTATGTGAGTAATTATACAAACTCATTTATAAAAATACAACCACTTTTATTGAACTCCTTCTCCATTTTCACAGGTAAAATTACGTAGAGGTTCCATGCAGACAAAACCGGATAAGATATTCATCTCATCCGGCCATTTTTCTTACCCCTCTTATTTGATTGCATAAGATACTTTAGGAATGTATGCTTCACCCTTCTTTTTGCCAATCCACTGCAGCTCAGCGACCGCCAGCAATTCGAAGTTCTCAGCGACGTGGATATCTCCCTGCGAGCGCCAATCTGAAATAATCGGGTACATCTTATCGTAAAAACCATTTATGAACCACATGTCAAATAATAGATCCGGATGTATAAGTCCGTTTTTATACAGCACACCGACCATCTCGAAAAATCCGTACAACGTGACAAAGTGCGAAAATCCTTCACTGCCACGCGGGAACTGCTCCCAGAAGGCCGATGGGTCGATTGCTTCATGCAGTCCCAACTCTTTGGTAAACCATCTTTTCGCTGTCCGCAGACGCTCTGATTCAAACTGATCGTACAACTTTAGAATCATTTCTCCATCCTGATAGGTAGGAATCATGGACTTTTCACCTCTTGAAAAATATGGAAGCACATGTCCAGTATCTCTTTTTTTCACTCTTCTGGCAAGAAGCTGCTCGCAATCAAGAAGTCATCGAATGTTTTTCCAAATATTCAATCCTGCTTACGATCATTTGCACCTTTTGATAGATTTCCATGCGACTTTGCCAATTCAATGCCGCTGAGGTTACGGTATCCTTGATCTCTTCTTTCATCTTATTCAGTGCTGTGATGTCCGTCATAGACAATATCTCTGTTTCAAACATGCTCATTCTATACACCTCATTTGAAATGACATTTTGCCCAAACTTTACACAGGCTCACCTAATAGACGTATGAAAGGTGAAGGATAGTTGCATAAAACAGAAATATTTTCCTTATGAGTAAAAAAACCGCAAAGGGACGATTCCTTATCGGAACACATCCTGTAGCGGTTTTTGCGATCTGTCGTTTTGTCTGATGATTGTTTCCAGCTCCTCGCGTGGAAGCTTGTTGATGACATGTATGAAATAGCTGGCTAGCTCTTCATCGAATTGTGTTCCCGCTCCCCGGCGTATTTCCTGCAACGCTTCTTCTACTGGCAAGCCTTTGCGGTAAGGACGATCAGCCACCATCGCATCAAAAGCATCGGATATCGCCAGAATGCGCGCAATCAGTGGAATTTCATTACCGACCAAACCATCCGGGTAGCCTTTGCCGTCGATGCGTTCATGATGGGAGCGGATCGCGGGCAGCAATTCATGGAACATCCCAGCCTGTTTAATGATCTCGTATCCGATCACCGTGTGCTGTTTGATTTTATCGTATTCCTCCGGTGTTAGCTTTCCCTTTTTGTTCAGAATTTCGTCTTCGATCCCGATCTTCCCGATGTCATGCAGAATACCGCCAAAGTAAACCTCTTCTACCTTCTCGGGAGACATGCCGATCTGTTTGGCAATTTCTCTGCCCCAGTGAGCTACTCGTTGAGAGTGGCCACTCGTATAATGGTCGCGGGCGTCGATGGAAGCTGCCATGGTTGTCAGGAATTTATGGTTGAAGTTCTTGACTTCCTCCACCTTTTGCTGGAGTTTTTGAACACTCGCATAGTAATGGTGAAACACATAACTAATGGTAAAAAAAGCAATCATCATGGGTACTAAAGTAAGAAGACCGTAAGATTCAACTAGACGTGATCCTACTCCTGCCAAGATTAGTAACAGTAAATAAGTTGAAGTAAAACCCCTAGCCATCATCTTAACGGTCCGTAACCAGCCCATTTTTTGAAAGTAGGAGATACCCAATCCACATAACATGAGATTGACGAACCAGTAAACGACTGTAAGCATTAAGTCCGAGATAAGAGGCGACAAAAAACCTAAACTCTTAAGCCAATCGTTTAGAAAGGCAACTGTCCAAATGGTCATCAGCAACTGACCAATGTTGATAATCGCTTTTAGCGGATTAAATCGAGTAAGCGTTGCAATTATTAATGCCTCGATAACGGCAGTCCAAACCCCAACCCAAACACCATAAAGAAGAATTCCTGAAAATATTACTGCGTTGTTCACTGTCATAATCGTACTTGCGTTTCTTACTGGGGTAAAACATGAAAAGATGGTGAGGAGAGTATAAATAAATAATACTCCCCAATGTTCCCTTGGCTCCCATTGAGACAAAGATGAATAAAAAATACTTATTGCAGCGAGGACGAAGCCTACTTGAACTACGATGCCCTTTATTATGTATCCAATGTCATTTTTTTGTCGCATAGCTTTTACCTTCTCTGAGTTGTAGTAGGGAGATTGGTTTGTTCATAAGGCGTTGCACGAGTAAAAACGCCCCTAACATGATGAAAATATCCCCAATACTGATAACTCGAGGTATGATAGATGGCATGTAAATCACATCCGTCAGGAATGGAAGATTGGAGCTTTCTGTCAAAACACTATGCTTGAAATTGGTCCCGTTTACCACAGGCTCAAAATCATAGGGCAATTTCCGTGCCTGCTCCGGATCAATAGGCATTTTTCCACCATTCGACCAAATTGCAATCGCATTTAGTAACCATCCGACCAGGAAAATTCGCATATCTTCGAATTCTCGGTTAAATACTAGAAAGGCAAGAATAAACACATACGCTATAGAAATAAAAACGCCACCGATTAAAGGAAAAAATACCGCACATGCCTGCAAAGCAATTGTGATAACCAAGAGATAAATTTTTTGGAACTTAGGAAGCTCTTTTATTCTCCCTCCTCGTATAAGAGCAACGAGAAATGAAAAACAAATGATGTCCAATAACATGTAATTTTCCTCCAGGTTTAAGAAAAAACACCACTTGAAGCAAGCGGTGTTTCTTCATTACGGTAATTAGCCAATGTGGTAGTTTGCTGATGTAGCTGCTACGATAGCAACCACCATCATAATTGCTGCGAACCATTTTTTCATTTTCGTTCCCCCTCCTTCTTACATAGTGGAGAAAGCTGGTTTCGCTACTTGTGCGAGATAGAAGCCAAGCGACCATATAAAGCTTCTACCCCTCTTTCCTTTCTCACATGGAAAGAGAAAGGGCGGATTCGCTACTCGCTCCATACGGACCAAGCGACCAAATACAGTCCGTATTTCTTTGCGCTTTCTTACCTATATTTTACACGTTAGTGACAAAATTCGGCAATGATAGTTTTATATTCTATGTGATTATCATCAAATTGATTCTATAGCACTAGATCGATCATCACACAAGAGCTGCTAGAATGGCCTTTTGGGCATGAAGACGGTTCTCTGCCTGATCGAAAATGAAAGAACGAGGGCCATCTATGACGCCTGCTGTCACTTCCTCGCCGCGATGAGCTGGCAAGCAGTGCAGGAAGAGATAGTCTGAATCGGCATGAGCCACCAGTTGTTCATTCACCTGATACTGGGCAAAAGCCTTCATCCGTACCTCATTCTCTTCCTCAAAGCCCATGCTGGTCCATACATCGGTATACACCGCATCTGCCCCCGCTACTGCCTCTGTCACATCATGCGTCAGCAACAGCTTGCCGCCGCTTTCCAGCGCATATTGCTGCGCTTTTTGCACGATGGAGCTCTCCATTTCATAGCCGGCAGGTGTAGCTACCCGCACATCCAAACCAAGCAGAACGGCAGCCAGCACGAGCGAATTGGCTACGTTGTTGCCATCGCCGACGTAGGCCAGCTTGACGCCTTTCAGCTTCCCTTTGTGCTCCCAGATCGTCAGCATGTCGGCAAGTGCCTGGCAAGGGTGGTACAAGTCCGTCAGACCGTTGATGATCGGGATGGACGCGTGCTGGGCAAGCTCCTCCACGTACGAGTGGGAGAAGGTGCGAATCATCACCGCGTCTACATAGCGGGAGAGCACCTGAGCCGTATCACTGATCGGCTCTCCCCGTCCCAGCTGCAGCTCTTTTCCGCTGAGGAACATTCCCATGCCGCCGAGCTGATACATGCCCACTTCAAAGGAGACACGCGTACGCGTAGACGCCTTGTCAAAAATCATCCCCAGCGTTTTCCCTTGCAAAGGCTGGAAAGGCTGTCCGTGCTTTTGGAGCTGCTTGATATGAGCGGCCAGTTGAAGCAGCTCCATCAGCTCAGTTCCGTTAAACTCGTCAATGCGCAGCAGGTCTTTTCCTTTATGCTTGCTGAGCGGCAAGTTTGGTAAGTGTTCCAATATCTTCACTGGCTGCATGAGAGCCACCTCTTTTCTTCAGAATCGATTTCACGTATAGCTCAAAGGTTTCCACTGCCGAGAACAACGGTACGCCTTGCTGTACCAAGCGACTGCGCAGAGCGAATCCGTTGCGCCCCTGGCGATTTCCCTTCGTCGCGGTAACCAGAGCAAAAGCCGCTTTCTCCTGTTGCAACAAGGAAATCAGTTGGTCGTCCTGTTCCACTACGCTGTCAACATCGACACCCTGCGCGGACAGCCACTCCGCTGTTCCTGGCGTCGTCGCCAGCTTGGCTCCATCTTCTTTCATTTGGGCAATGCTTGTGACCAGCTCCGCCTTTTTGTCACCGTCTGTCAACGAGAGCAGCACCAAGCCTCCAGCTTGCCAATCTCCGTACATGTTGTCCTTGAAAGCAAATGCTTTTCCTGCCGCCTCAGCAAACGTTCGTCCCAAGCCAAGCACTTCACCTGTAGACTTCATCTCTGGACCTAATGCCGGGTCGACGCCATTCAGCTTGACAGTCGAGAAAACAGGAGCCTTGACGACTGCAAACGGGATATCAGGCAAGAGCCCTGTTCCGACATTCATCGCTGACAGCTTCTCGCCGAGTTGTGCACGCACGGCCAGCTGGACCATCGGAATTCCGGTCACTTTGCTTGTGATCGGAACCGTACGTGAAGCACGGGGGTTGACTTCCAGCACGTACACGGTGTCTCCATCGATGACAAACTGGATATTGATCAAACCGATTGCACCCATTTCACGGGCAATCGCATCAGTATAGCTCGCAATTTTTTGTTTCACTTCATCTGAAAGCTCTGGCGCAGGGAAGAGGGCTACGCTATCCCCGGAGTGAATGCCGGCTTTTTCAACATGCTGAAAAATACCTGGAATAAGGACGTTCTCTCCATCACATACAGCATCTACTTCTGCTTCTCGCCCCGGAACGTACTTGTCAACCAGCAACGGGAAGAAGGTGCTGCTGTCCGGATGGTTCAACCAATCGTTGATCGTCGCTGACAGCTCTGACACGTCATGGACGACAGCCATCCCCTGTCCGCCGATCACATACGATGGACGCATCAATACCGGATAGCCGATCTCTTCAGCGATTGCCGCCGCATCCTCTTGAGAAGAGACTCCCTTTCCTGGAATGTGCGGAATGTTCAGCTTGCGCAGCATGTCGTAGAACAGTTCACGGTCCTCTGCTCGAGCGATCGCGTCCAGCGATGTGCCCAGCACCTTCAGCCCTGCTTTTTCCAGCTTGGCTGCCAGGTTGATGGCGGTTTGTCCACCGAACTGAACCATGACGCCTTCTACCTGCTCGTGCTCTGCGATGTGCAGAACATCCTCCACGTGAAGAGGCTCGAAGTATAGGTGGTCTGCCGTTTCGTAGTCCGTACTGACTGTCTCCGGGTTGTTGTTGACGACTACAGCTGCAATCCCGCTCTCCTGCAAAGACTTGGCTGCGTGAACGGAGCAATAGTCGAATTCAATTCCCTGACCGATACGGATCGGACCAGAGCCCAGCACCAGTACTTTGCGGCCAGCCAGGTTCTCGACTTCGTCCACACCTTGCCAGTCGGAGTAATAGTAAGGGGTTTGCGCGTCAAATTCAGCCGCGCAGGTGTCTACAATTTTATACGTTGGCGCGATGCCTGCTTGCTTGCGCTCCGCTTTTACTTGTTCAGCTGTAGAGCCGATCAGGGAAGCGATCGTCTCGTCGGCAAAGCCGCGTTTCTTCGCTGTCATCAAAAGGTCTGCAGGCAATTCACTGCCAGCATGGGACCCCAGCTCCACTTCCAGATCCACAATCTTGCGAATGCTGCGCAGGAAGAATGGATCGACGCCAGTCAAGCTGTGCAGCTCCTCTTCGGTAAAGCCCTTGCGGATCGCTTCTGCCAAAACAAACAGACGAATGTCGGTTGCTTCCTGCAAAGCCGTACTCAATTGCTCATGCGTCCAGGATTCCAGCTCTGGTCTGGAGATGTGCGTGCAGCCCTGCTCCAGCGAGCGAACCGCTTTGAGCAGTCCTGCTTCCAGATTGCGAGCGATCGACATCACTTCTCCCGTCGCCTTCATCTGGGTTCCCAGCTTGCGATCTGCCAGCGGGAACTTGTCAAACGGGAAGCGTGGAATTTTCACTACGATATAGTCGAGAGCCGGCTCAAAGCTGGCGTACGTATAGCCCGTGATCGGATTGAGAACCTCATCCAGTCCGTAGCCCAAAGCGAGCTTGGCTGCGATCCGGGCGATCGGATAGCCCGTAGCTTTGGAAGCGAGCGCGCTGGAACGGCTCACCCTTGGATTTACTTCAATCAGTACATACTGATCAGACAAAGGATCGAGGGCAAACTGAATGTTGCATCCACCTACAACGCCCAAGGAGCGGATCACTTTGGTGGAAACACTGCGCAGCATTTGATACTGCCGATCCGTCAAAGTCTGGGAAGGTGCGACAACGATACTGTCTCCCGTATGAATCCCTACAGGATCGAGATTTTCCATGTTGCACACGATAATGCAGGTGTCGTTGGCATCACGCATCACTTCATACTCGATTTCTTTCCAGCCTTTGACGCTTCGCTCGATCAACACCTGGCCGATCGGGCTTGCTGCGATCCCGCCTGCTGCTACCTTGCGCAAGGTCGGTTCATCTGCAGCGATCCCTCCGCCTGCTCCCCCCAATGTATAGGCGGGACGCACAATGACGGGATATCCAATCGAATTGGCAAAGGCAATCGCTTCCTCTACCGACTCCACGGTGTCGCTCTCCGGTACAGGCTCACCGATTTGCTGCATCAGCTGTTTGAACAATTCACGGTCTTCCCCGTTTTGAATGGCTGCCAGCGGAGTTCCCAGCAGCTCGACGTTGTACTTTTGCAAAACACCTGCTTCAGACAGGGCAACAGCCAGATTCAGACCAGTCTGGCCACCCAATGTGGGCAAAAGGCCATCTGGTCTTTCCTTGGCGATGATCGCCGTGACAGATTCCAGCGTCAGCGGCTCCAGGTATACTTTGTCAGCTACCTGTTCATCTGTCATGATCGTAGCCGGGTTGTTATTGACCAGGACGACCTCCACGCCTGCTTCTTTCAAGGACAGGCAAGCCTGTGCGCCTGCATAGTCAAATTCTGCTGCCTGACCAATGACAATCGGACCAGAACCAATAACCAATACTTTATGAATGTGTGGCAATTTAGGCATATCTGTTCGCTCCTACTACGCGCATCGACTGCAAGAATTGGTGGAAAATGTGAGAAGTATCGCTAGGTCCGGGATGTGCTTCCGGATGGAACTGTACACTGAAAACGGGCATGCTCTGATGACAGAGTCCTTCGACCGAGCCGTCATTGACGTTACGATAGGAGACCGTCAGCTGTCGTTTGTCCAGCGACTCCTCCTTCACCACGTACCCGTGATTTTGCGATGTCATGTAAACCTTGCCTGTCATAAGCTCCTTGACAGGGTGATTGCCGCCGCGATGACCGTACGCCAGCTTTTCTGTCTTTCCGCCAAACATCAGGGCCAACACTTGATGCCCCAGGCAAATGCCAAGCGTCGGAATCTGTTCCACGAGTTTGCGCCATTCGCTGCAATACGCGAGGAGATGCTCAGGGTCACCAGGGCCGTTGGAAAAGAGCAGACCATCTGGCTGCAGTTCTTTGATCTGGGAGATCGGCGTGTCAAAAGGCACGACGGTTACTTTGCACTCCATTTTGAGCAAGGCGTGGAGAATCGAGGTTTTCATCCCCAAATCCACGAGTACCACATGCTCGCCGTTACCTGTGTAGCGTAGGATCTGCTGTGTGGAAACATCAGCGACCAGCGATTTCTTCGCATGCTTGGATCGCAGGGAAACGACTTCCTCCGCGGACAAAATACGGTCGGAAATCACGCCGAATACCGGTCCATTTTGCCGTACGCGCTTGGTAATCGTCCTCGTATCGATTCCGGCGAGAATCGGAAATCCGTATTGATCCGCAATCTCCGCCAGTGTTTTTCTGGACTGATAGTGGCTGGGCTCATTGCACAGCTCACTGATGATCATTCCTGTGAGAGCAGGCTTAGCTGCCTCGAAATCCTGATCGTTAATGCCGTAATTGCCGATCAGAGGATAAGTAAAGGTGACGATCTGCCCTGCAAAGGAAGGGTCGCTCATCACTTCCTGATACCCTGTCATTCCTGTATGAAAAACCACTTCACCAAATCCGCTAATCAAGGCTCCGTATAACGTTCCTGTAAAAACCTCGCCACTCTCCAGCGTGAGGTATCCTGTTCCATGTCCAGTGTTCTCTCTATTCATCTATGAAAGCCACTCCTCTCCAAAGGGCACTCGCTAACCTGAATATATGCAACCATGTGTATTAATATACATTTCATTTAATAAAAATGCAACGAGTTTTTTGAATCCTTTCACTCGTTGCCCATGACAAATCATTCCATCTATTCACTATGTTTTACGCGAGGATTTCATCCAGGACCGTGATCACCTGCTCAATTTCAGCCTGTGTCGTTACGAAGGAAGGCAGCAAACGCAATACTTGTGGTCCTGCGCTCAACAGAATGACGCCCTTCTCGCGGGCCGCATGGATGACATCGTTTGCAGGAATGGTCAATTCAACACCCAGCAGAAGACCTTTTCCCCGGATTCCACTGATCTTTTCCGGATGTGCAGCCTGCAGTTTTTTCAGAGCTTCCATAAGCGTGTTGTGGATGGCTGCTACTTTCTCCAGGATTTGTTCTTCTTCCATCGTCTCCAAGGTAGCGATACCAGCCGTCGTCGCCAATGGATTTCCGCCAAAGGTCGTTCCATGAGTCCCCGGTGAGAAAGCTTCCGCTACTTCAGCAGTAGCCACCATCGCTCCGATCGGAAATCCACTTCCCAAACCTTTTGCCAAGGAGATCGCATCCGGCTTCACACCGTACTGCTGGAAAGCAAACCAGGTGCCCGTACGACCTATGCCCGTCTGTATCTCATCGACCAAAAGCAGCAAGCCATGCTGGTCACACAGCTCCCGCAAGGATTGAACCCACTCCACGTCTGCCGGGTGTACGCCGCCTTCTCCCTGTACTAGCTCAAGCATGATCGCGCACGTCTTGTCGGTAATAGCTCCTTGAACGGCAGCCAAGTCGTTGTATGGAACCGTGACAAAGCCCTCTGGCAAAGGTAAAAAACCGTCTTTTACTTTCGCCTGTCCGGTTGCGGTCAACGTCGCTAGAGTCCGTCCATGAAAGGACTGCTCAAACGTAATGACCTCATACTTGTCAGTTCCCTTTACTTTTTGCGCGTATCTGCGGGCAATTTTGATCAGTGCTTCATTTGCCTCAGCCCCACTGTTGCAGAAAAAAGCTCGGTCCAGACCGGACAAGCGGCTTAATTTTTCCGCGAGTACTTCTTGCTGCGGGATGTGCATCAGATTGGAGCAATGCCAGAGCGTATCCAGTTGCTCGTGCAGTTTTGCAGTTACCTTTGGCGGAACATGCCCCAAGGAAGTGACTGCGATGCCAGAGGTAAAATCGAGATATTGATTCCCCTTGTCGTCCCATACCTGGTTGCCTTGGCCTTTGACCAGACTGATCGGCCATCTTGCATAGTTATTCATGAGATGTGTAGAAGCCGTTACGGTGCTCATGCTCATTCTTCCCTCCCTTGTTAATCTTGTTTCACTTTCATACGAACAGTAGTACCTACAGCTTGATTGGCGCATACAGCCAGTAGGTCTTCAGCTGTCCCTTTGCATATGACGACCTGATCGACTCCTTGCCCGAGTGCATCCAGAGCGGATTGAACCTTCGGAATCATCCCTCCAGTAATCACTTCATCGGCAATCATCTGGGCGATGTCATCGGCGCTGGTCTCCTTCACCACAGCCTTGCTGCCATCTGTCTGCGGGCGGAGAATACCCGGTACATCGGTTACCATTACCAGCTTCTCTGCTGCCAGAGCTGCGGCGATGGCACCTGCGGCAACATCTGCATTGACGTTGAAGTGTTCCGTTCCATCCGCACTGACAGACAGCGGAGCGATGACTGGTACATAGCCCTGAGAAAGAATGGCTTGGGGAATCCCGATATTCGTCTTTTGAATTTCTCCTACCCATCCAAGCGGCTTGCTCGTCTTTTGTGCTACGAGGGTCTGCCCATCGATCCCGCTCACACCCCACGCCTTTGCCCCTGCCTGCGTCAATCTGCGTACGAGTGACTTGTTGATGCTGCCGCACAAGACCATTTCGACGACACCCAATGTATCCTCACACGTGACGCGCAGCCCATCCACGAATTGCGGCACAATTTGGACCCGATCCAGCATGGCGTTGATCGCAGGACCGCCGCCATGTACGATCACCAGCTTCTTTCCTTCCGCCTGCAGCTTGGCAATTGCCTGAAAAAAGCTGTCTGGCAGTTGATCCATTGTGCTCCCGCCACATTTGATTACGACAATGCCCTCCATCTATTGTTCTCCTCCTCTACGGGAATACGGGTACAAGCGGCAACCCCGCCGTTTCTGGCAGATCAAACATCACGTTCATGTTGTGAATGGCTTGCCCTGCCGCGCCCTTGACCACGTTATCGATCACGGACAACACGATGACCCGCCCCGTACGTTCATCTACATGTACAGCGATATCACAATAGTTGGAACCATACACCTCTTTTGTACGAGGGTGACTACCTGCTGGACGAACCCGTACAAAAGGCTGGTCGGCATACGTAGAGAGAAGCAATTCCTGAATTTGATCCGCACTCACCTGTGTGGTCAATTTGCCGTACGCAGTCGCCAGAATCCCTCTAGTCATCGGGATCAGATGAGGAGTAAATTGTACGATCGTCTCCACACCGCTCTGGCGCTTCAATTCTTGTTCAATTTCAGGCGTATGCTGATGCTGTCCTATCTTGTAGGCATGGATACTTTCATTGAGTTCACTGAAATGCACACCCAGTGAAACCCCACGCCCGGCTCCCGAGACACCGGACTTGGCATCCACGATCCAGCTCTGGGGATCTACCCAGCCACTTTTCGCCAATGGGAGCAGTCCGAGCAGCGTAGCGGTTGGATAGCATCCTGGGTTGGCAATCAGTTTGGCTCCTGCCACCTGCTCCTTGTTCCATTCCGTCAATCCGTAGGCGGCCTGCTTGATCCAATCTTCAGCAGCCGGCTCCCTTTTGTACCAGCTCTGATACACCGCTGGACTCTCTAGCCGAAAATCCCCAGACAGGTCAATGACCCTCCCCCCCATCTCCACCACTTGAGGAGACAACTGGGCGCTTACACCTGCTGGCGTCGCGAAAAACACTACATCATTTTCTTTGCTCAAATGATGGGCATCGATGCTCGACAGCGCAGGCAAGCCCAGATTGTATACATGCGGAAAAATTTTGTCCAGAGGCTCCCCTTCTGATGAGCTGGAATACAAATTCGCAATACGTACCTGAGGATGTCCTGCAAGCAGCCTAACAAGTTCCGCTCCCCCGTAACCAGTCGCCCCAACAATTCCGACCCGAATCATGATGGTTCCTCTCTCCCTGCTCTGTATTTTTATACATGAATAATAATAAAAATTCGCACCGAAAACAACCCTTTGTGCGAATCGCTTGTAAAAGCCAAAAGTAATCATGCATAGAAACGAGGAGCAGAATGCACATAAAAAAGGAAAAAGCGTCCGATCCATCTCGGGCGCTTCTTCGTTACTTGATAAAGCTTATTTCTTGTCTGCCAACCACGCAGCCAGTGTTTCAGCATCGTCACCTTTAACCAGACCTGGCGGCATGGAGCCTTTACCATTCTTCAACACTTCCAAAATCTGGTCCTTACTCAACGTGCCGCCAACCTTTTGCAGGTTCGGGCCGACCGCTCCTTCGAGTGTTTGACCATGGCAACCTGCGCAGGTGTTTTTATACAGCGCTTCTGCAGTCGCCGCATCATAGCTGCCAGATGGAGCAGTGGACGGAGCTTCGGTAGAAGGTGTTTCTGTTGCAGGCTGATTGGTATTGGGTTGAGTCTGTTGACCTCCGCCACAAGCGCTAAGGGCGAACACGAGTACAGCCGCAACCACACTAAGTAAAAGACGTTTCATGGGCTGTTTCCTCCTTTTCTCGATATTCTCCGCTAAGTATACCCTGACGTGAACAATTCATTCCTCTAGAACTATTTTAATGGCAATTCAAGTGGATTCCATTCACGCAGCTCCAGTGTACGCGCTCCTCCCACCACAACAGGGTCCGCTTCTGCCAATTGGCGAGCTTCTTCAGGCGTATCTGCCTTGTACATTACCAGACCGCCTTTTTTATCGGTAAAGGGACCTGCCATGACGACTTTTCCTTGCTTGTACAGGTCGTTGATATACTCCAGATGAGCCGGTCTCAGCGCTGTATTTTTTTCCTGGTCGATAATAGGCAAAAAAGCTACATACAACATGTTTTCCTCTCCTTTTGCACTGCCTGTTTGTCTGCATTATACCATTTGCATGGAAGATGACACCATGTACGTCCTGATTGCGCTTTACAGATTGTAGGAAAAGTGACAGGGAGGCGGTCTATGGGATGGGCAAAATGGCACATGTGTATTCGGCTCTTTTCCACCAAAATCCAGATGCGGTTTTCATCATGGACAGTCACGGTCATTTTACTGAGGTCAATGCTTCAGGTGAGTCTTTATCAGGGTACAGCTCAGCTGAATTGCGTAACATGACTTTTCGCGATCTTTTTTTGCCTTTAGGAGATCAGTATTCCCTTCGCAGCAAGCTGGGGCGCCTGATTGAGATCAGCTTGTCGAGTCTACCGGTTACGGGAGATTCCAAGAACGAAAGAACCTGTGTGATCGTGAAGGATATCCGTATGCAAAAGAAGATGGAAGTCGCTCTGCGGCAATCACAGGAAAATTTTAGACTTATCACAGAAAATGCGGATGATGTAATTCGCATCCTCGACCGATATGGCGGCATTACATACGCTTCGCCCTCGCATGAAACAGTATTGGGTCTGACGTCAGATGAAGTGCAAAACCTTCCTGGCTTCCATTCCCTGATTTATGTCGAGGATCGGCAAAAGGCAATCGACGACTTTGCGTTTATGGTTGAGACAAGACGTTCATTTAATCACGAATATCGATACCAGCATACGGATGGCAGTGTCCTGCTGTTTGAAGTAAGAGGTACACCAGTCATCGGTGCAGATGGTGAAATGGAACGTGCCGTGATTGTGGCCCGCAACATTTCAGAAAGACGCCGGTCAGAGGAGCTGCTTCGCTATTCGGACAAGCTCTCCGTTTTAGGGGAGCTGGCAGCCGGTATCGCGCATGAAATCCGCAATCCGCTGACCGCAATCAAAGGATTCATTCAATTACTAAAATCTGATGCGTCAACAACATACGGCTGGCTGCCCATTTTCCAGATCGATCCCCTGTCATTATTGGAGACGAATTTCAGATCAAACAGGTGTTGATCAACATTATAAAAAACGGCATGGAATCCATGCCGTCAGGAGGACTGCTTACGATCGAAGTGACGCAAAGCCAATCCGCTGTAAACATCTTTATTCGTGATCAAGGTGAAGGCATCCCCATGGAACTCATCCCCCGATTGGGCGAGTTGTTCTTCAGTACCAAGGAAGCAGGTACGGGACTGGGCCTTATGGTCAGCTCCAAAATCATCCGTGATCACAACGGAACAATCGAGATCACCAGCACAATTGGGGCTGGAACGACAGTGCTCATTTCACTGCCGGCCATTGGTGAAGCAGCTGAGCTCGCAATTAGCGAGTAATCTGGGAGCGCAGATAGGCATCGATAAACGTATCGATCTCCCCATCCATGACTGCCTGCACGTTGCCCACTTCAACGTTCGTCCGATGATCCTTGACGAGACTGTATGGATGGAAGACATAGGAGCGAATCTGGCTGCCCCAGGCGATATCCTTTTGCTCCCCTTGAATGGAAGCGAGTGTCTTTTCCTGCTCTTCACGCTTGCGTTCAAATAGACGGGCCATCAACATCTTCATGGCACGTTCACGGTTCTTGATCTGAGAACGTTCAGTTTGACAGGTCACCACAATACCTGTCGGAAGGTGAGTAATCCGGACAGCGGAGTCAGTCGTGTTGATGTGCTGACCGCCTGCACCACTGGAGCGGTAGGTATCCACCTTGAGGTCTTCCGATCGAATTTGCACCTCATTGTCGTCCTCGATCTCTGGCAGCACATTGCAAGAGACAAAGGACGTATGGCGACGGCCTGAAGCATCGAAAGGCGATATGCGAACGAGACGATGAACCCCTTTTTCTGATTTGAGGTACCCGTAAGCATTGTATCCCTTGATCAATAGGGTAACGCTTTTGACGCCCGCTTCATCTCCTGGCAGGTAGTCCAATGTTTCTACCTTGAAGCCTTTGGCATCTCCCCAACGCGTATACATACGCAAAAGCATGGAGGCCCAATCCTGCGATTCTGTACCACCCGCCCCCGGATGCAGCTCCAAAATCGCGTTGCTCTTGTCATACTCGTCGCTCAGAAGCAGCTCCAGCTCAAAGCTTTCAAATGACTTACGCAGTTCCTGCGTGCTGTCATACAAGTCCTGAATGAGAGAATTGTCCCCTTCCTCGATGACCAATTCCAGCATCAGCTGAAGGTCTTCGTATTGGGAATCCAGTTTGCCCATCGTCTCGACGAGGCTTTTAATGACATTCAGCTCGCTGATCGTTTTTTGTGCAGCGTCGTTGTCATCCCAGAAGTCAGGAGCCAGCATCCGCTCCTCCAGCTCACCAATCCGCTCTTCCTTTACAGGGAGGTCAAAGAGACCCCCTGATATCTGCTAAACGTTTAGCCATACTAGACATCTCTTGTTTGATGTCCGCAATGTCAATCAATGCCATGTTGCGAATCACCTTCTCTTCTCTAAGCTTGTGTTTATTGTATCGTAAATTCACCGATGCGCAAACACAACAGCGCGTCAAATCCAGAGAAGAAAGGTTCGATCCCAGGCCTTTTCTACAATAGACCCCGCGGCGGAGAGAGCGACGAACGTACGCCTCGCTGTTTTTGGGCTTGCCCACTCTCTTTTTGTGGAAAGGCGATCACCGATTGCTGTGCATTCGCAGACTTCATTCGCGTGTTCAGCCTGTTAGTCAGCATCACTGCGCTGCGCTCCTTTGCTTGGAAGCCGACTTGCTTGGTGCCGGGATCGAACCATCCCTTGAAATAAATCACTTGCTCTTGCCCGGACCAATTGGCTTGAGGAATTTCCTTCGTCAGCCTGTCCTCATAAAAGACGGGGTCCTGCACGGTAAACAGGTGCACCTTCTCTTCCCTGTCCACCGGGTAATCTGTATGAATGATTTGTATTTGATTGTTTTCTTTTCCACCGCGCATCACTGCTCTTAAGGTAGCTCCAATGTTCTCCAGAATTTCTTTCGCCTGTATGCCTAGCACGTTGACTGTCGTATTCATGTTCTCGTCCCCCGTCCACGTGTAATGTGAAAAAGTGTTGTACTTACGATTCTATGTTTTTCTCAAGCAATTACCAGCAGAATCGTTCGATGACATTTTGCAGTGTTAGACAAATCGACGCACCTGTTGCAGTGAGAAAGAATGGATTGGGACGAACGCTGTCTATTGGATAGGAAACAACAAGAAAAAAACCTTCCCTTATTGGACTAGGCCGTTAAGGAAAGGTTTTCGTACATGAATCGAGTCAAATTATTGGTTTTTCTTGTTCTGACGGCGACGCTCCTGATCCATTTGACGTCGCTGGGCGCGGTTCTTCGGATCTGCATCACCAGAAGTAGAGCTGGTAGGACGACTGTCAGGTCCCGAGGCTTCCTGTTTGGAGGTTTCGATTCCCTGGCCAGCGATGACGTCTTGACGCTCGAGGTTTTGGCTCACTTCTGCCTTCATGATGTACATCGCCACTTCCTCATCGACAGCAGCCACCATCGATTGGAACATCTCGTAGCCTTCAAACTGATATTCACGCAGCGGATCGTTTTGTCCGTAAGCGCGCAGGTGAATCCCTTGACGCAGCTGATCCATCGCATCGATGTGGTCCATCCATTTGCTGTCCACTGCACGCAGGATAATAACCTTCTCGAACTCGCGCATCATGTCGCCAATTTCCGCTTCGCGCTGATCGTATTGTTTCAGCACTTCGTTTTTCAGAAGCTCTGTAATCTCTTCCGCTTCCTTGCCTTTCAGCATTTTCGCGGTAATCACTTCATCGTGCAGGAACGTATTGTTGGCTGCATCTGCCAATGCCTGCAGATCCCAATCCTCCGGAACCTCTTCTTTCGGACAGAATGCTTGCACATTGCGCTCCAATACTCTGAACAACATCTGGAGTGCTATCTCGCGCAGATTATCCTGTTCCAGAATATCTCGGCGCTGCTTGTAAATCACGGAGCGCTGCTGGTTCATGACGTCATCGTACTGCAGAACCACTTTACGGGCATCGAAGTTGGAGCCTTCCACACGTTTTTGTGCAGATTCTACAGCACGGGTCACCAGACGGCTTTCGATCGGCATGTCTTCTTCCATTCCCATACGATCCATCATGCCCATGATATTGTCAGCACCAAAGCGGCGCATGAGTTCATCCTGCATGGAGAGGAAGAATTGAGAAGAACCTGGGTCACCTTGACGTCCTGCACGACCGCGCAGCTGGTTATCAATACGGCGACTCTCGTGACGCTCTGTACCAATGATATGAAGGCCGCCGATATCGGCAACACCTTCACCTAGCTGAATATCCGTACCGCGACCGGCCATGTTGGTGGCAATCGTTACTGCACCATACTGACCAGCGCGAGCGATAATCTCGGCTTCACGCGCATGCTGCTTCGCATTCAGTACATTATGCGGAACGCCTTTTTGCTTCAGCATTTGGGAGAGCTTCTCGGAATTTTCGATAGAGATCGTACCCACCAGGATCGGCTGACCTTTTTTATGGCGTTCCACGATATCATTCACAACAGCCCGATATTTAGCTGCTTCTGTCTTGAATACCAGGTCAGAAGCGTCTTTGCGCAACACGGGCTTGTTGGTTGGAATCGCAACGACATCCAGACCGTAGATTTTCTTGAATTCTTCTTCCTCTGTCTTGGCTGTACCTGTCATACCCGCCAGTTTTTGATACATACGGAAGTAGTTTTGCAGGGTAATCGTCGCCAGCGTCATGCTCTCGCTTTGCACACGCAGCCCTTCCTTGGCTTCGATCGCCTGGTGCAAGCCTTCGCTGTAACGACGTCCGACCATCAAACGACCGGTAAACTCGTCAACAATCACCACTTCGCCGTCTTGCACCACGTAATCTACGTCGCGCTTGAACAGCACTTGAGCTTTCAGCGCAGCCGTGATGTGGTGATTCAGCGTCATATGTGCAGTATCGTACAAGTTCTCGATGTTGAACGCTTTTTCGATCTTGGCTACCCCTTCATCCGTCAGGGAGACGATCTTCAGCTTTTCATCGATCGTGAAGTCTTTTTCCTGCTCCAAACGCTTCACAAAGTGAGAACAGATGTAATACAGCTCCGTGGAGCGATTCGCAGATCCGGAAATGATCAGTGGTGTACGCGCTTCGTCGATCAAGATACTGTCGACCTCGTCAATGATCGCAAAGAAAAGAGGACGCTGCACCATCTGTTCCTTATAAAGCACCATGTTGTCGCGCAGGTAGTCAAAGCCGAACTCGTTATTGGTACCATAGGTTATATCACAAGCGTATGCCTCGCGCTTTTCTTCTGCGTTCAGCCCGGTTTTGTTCAACCCCACCGACAAGCCCAGAAAGTTGTACAGTTTTCCCATGATACTGGAGTCGCGCTCTGCCAAGTATTCGTTCACTGTCACGATGTGGACACCTTTGCCCTGGAGCGCGTTCAGGTAGGTAGCGAGCGTAGCAACCAGCGTTTTACCTTCACCGGTTTTCATCTCCGCAATACGCCCTTCCTGCAGAACCATACCACCAATCAGCTGTACATCGAAGTGGCGCATGCCCAGAACGCGCTTGGATGCTTCACGGACTACAGCGAACGCTTCGTTGAGAATGCTGTCCAGCTTTTCGCCCTTTTCCAGACGAGCTTTAAACTCCTCTGTCTTGGCACGCAGGCCATCATCTGAAAGCGCAGAAATACTCGGCTCCAGCGCGTTAATGGCTTCTACGCGCTTGAACATCTTTTTGACTTCGCGTTCATTGCTATCGCCAAACAATTTTTTTACGAGTCCTAACATGAGGACACCCCTTCCATATGCTCCCAACAGGCTCTTGAGCTTAGCCTGTGCAGGAGGGTTCCACATATCCTCATTCTCGCAAAAAAAGCTATCGTTTTCGCGACAGAACGGGATATCGATTTTTTTCTACCATTTTAATGCTCTCTAAAAAGCTATTTTATCAAAACATTGCTCAGATACACAAGTAAAGGGAGTTGCCAATAGCAACTCCCTAGTTTATACGAGTATGCGCTTGAAAGGTTGCGTTATTTAGGCTCAATCAACCCGTAACGCCCATCGTTGCGACGATACACGACATTGACGTCATTGGTATCGCTGTTTTGGAAAACGAAGAAGTTGTGACCCAGCATATCCATCTGCATGACTGCCTCATGCGTATCCATCGGCTTCAGGTCGAAGCGTTTGGTTCGGACAATATCGATTTCGATGTCCTCGTCATCCTGATCAGTCATCATGACAGCCACCGGTTGGGCGTCTCGCTGCATGGCCCGGCTGTTGCTATCCACTCTCAGCTTTCTCATCAGCTTTGTTTTGTGCTTGCGAATCTGACGTTCCAGCTTTTCTACCACCAAATCGATGGCAGCATACATATCTTCATGCGTTTCTTCTGCTCGGATAATCACCCCGTTCAGTGGGATGGTTACCTCGATCGTGCCTTCTCCTCGATGCACCTGCATGGTAACTTGTACATCTGCTGGGAGCGGCTCTTCAAAATATTTGGTAAGACGGCCGACTTTCTTTTCCACATAGTCACGAAGTGCTGCGGTGATCTGAATGTTTTCTCCACGAATGTTGAATTTCATGGTTCCAACCTCCTTCCGTCTATATAAAGGTATTCGGCGCGATTGTAAAAAATCCTCCTCACAACTTTAAATAATCTTTACTTTCTTTTCACTTTACATGCAAAAATCGACAAAATCCTACCAATACTTACGATATTCTCTATGATATAATGGACGAAAACACTCAAATACGCCGCGGTTGTCGATCGCACAGGAGGCCCTCACAATGACAGAGGTGAAACCTTCCCGCTCTATCATTGGAAAAACACTGGCAAAAGATGTATTCAATGAATATGGGCTCCTACTATTACCTGCAGGTGTCGCCCTACATCAGAGTGACATTCGACTGCTCCATTCTCATCAAGTTCGAACCGTATTTGTAGCAGATTTGAACGAGATTTTAGAACTACAAAAACCTTTTCCCCTTTTGTACCAGACAGAAGAGGAAGGGACGCGACAATACATGCTGGCTGTCATGCGGCTGGAACAATTGTTTCAACACATCTCAATTGGCAAAATCCCTGCTCTTCACCAGTTTAGTCAAGCCTTCAGCCCTCTATTTGAGTATATCGTTCCAAATTGGGGCTTTCTTCGCTTTGTTTACAATATGGGAGGAACTGAGAATTACCTGGCACGTCACTCCGTCCATGTAGGCATCGTCGCCGCCTTGATCGGCAAATTGATGGGCTTATCAGAAGAGACGATCTCTTTGTTGTCACATGCCGGACTCTTGCACGACATCGGCAAGCTGCATATTCCTGACGAGCTGCTTTCCAAGCCTAGCCACCTGGAGGCCGAGGAATATGAAGTGATGAAACAGCATACCGTCTACGGTGACCAGATCATACGTAAAATGGAAGGCTCCGATCCGCTGATGGCTTTGTGTGCGCTGCTCCATCACGAACGCCTGGATGGTAGCGGATATCCGCTGAACCGGATGAAGCCGGAGATCCCTTTAGAATGTCAGATCGTCAGTGTCGCTGACTTTTTTGACGCACTGTGCACGGATCGCGTCTATCGAAAAGGCGTCTCCCCGTTCGAAGCGGCCAACCTGCTCTGGGAACAAGCTTGTGTCAAAAAGCTAAACCCCACGATTGTCTCCTGTTTCATTCAATACATCGCCATGCTGTATATCGGTTCCCAGGCTGTACTGAATACAGGCGATGCCGTTGAGATTTTGCTCATACACAAAGATGAACCTACGCGCCCACTGGTCCGCAGAGGCGATGAATTCCTCGATTTGCGCCAGTACCGCTCGCTTCATATCGCAAAAATGATCGGCTAAAATACCAATCCCCCTGCACCCGTCTAGTTGGGTACAGGGGGATTTCATTTGTTCTACAGTTTGACTACGTTGGCTGCTTGCGGACCGCGGTCGCCTTCCACAATATCGAATTCTACCTCTTGTCCTTCATCCAGCGAACGGAAGCCATCCGACTGGATTGCAGAGAAGTGTACGAATACATCGTCGCCGCCTTCGCGCTCAATAAAACCAAAACCTTTTTCTGCGTTAAACCATTTTACTTTGCCTTGCATGAAACAGCACAACCCTTTCTTTTTGAGAAAAACGTCTCGACTTGACGTTTTTCATCAAATTTGATTTGACCACTCGCTCCTCGCATAGAAGAAGGATCGCAGCCGTTTTGTAAGAATCTGGGATTGTCTCCCGTGTGTTTGACTATATCATGCCCACCTCGGACAGTCAAATTCCCTGTTAGCGTGAAGAGTACTTTTTCTCCAGCCCCCGGACGACAACGCGCGAGAGGAACAATGTAAGCACCAGGTATATGGCCGCTTCCGTCAAATACGGAGGATACCTTTCGAAGGTGCTCTTGGCCACGTTCATTGCCGCATAGTTCAATTCCGGTGTCGCAATGACGGCTGTTAAGGATGAGTCCTTCAAAAGGGAGATGAATTCGTTACCAAAGGCAGGCAGCATACGTGTAAAAGCCTGCGGTAGAATGATCACGCGCATCGCTAATCCTTTGCTCATCCCAAGCGAACGCGCTGCTTCCATCTGGCCCGGGTCAATCGATTGTATCCCTGCCCGGAAAATCTCCGCTATATACGCTGCTGCATTGAGCGATAATGCTACAAAGCCTGAGTAGATCGCTTCCGGGCTGCTTTGTCCCGGGTAGAGAAACCCCCATATGGAGGGAATGACTGCAAAGTGAATGAGTAAAATCTGTACCAGCATCGGCGTTCCTCGAAACAGCTCCACGTAGATCGCACAAATCCAGCGCAGTATCTTGATGCTCGACATCTTCCCCAAGCTGATGAACAGCCCCAGGATCAACCCACAAACCGTAGCGACCACAGTCAAAAGAATCGTATTGATTACACCGCGATAAAACAGCTCACGATAATCGTAAATGACGCTCCAATCCAAGCAAACTTCCTCCCTTTCAGCACGACATCTGCTGTTGCAGACAGGTAAACGGGTACGCCTCACATAAGACGTACCCGGTCTGTCTCATACGGCTTTCCTAGTTAGTTGTTGCCGAAGTATTGGTTGTAGATTTCCTGGAGCTTTCCGTTTTCCTTGATCTTTTTCAAACCATCGTTGATTTTAGCCATGATCTCCGTGTTGCCCTTTTTCACCATGACGCCGTAGTACTCTTTCTCGAAGGAATCGTCATTGACCAGCTTGAACGTTTTGCCCGGATTTTTCTTTGCGTAGAAGGCAATGACGCCGTTGTCTCCCACGACAGCATCCACACGGCCGTTGAAGAAGTCATCGACGGAGGAAGGCATGTCGTCGTAGCCTTTCAACCCTTCGTAGGTAGCGCCGAATGCCTTTTTCACTGCTTCTTCACCTGTTGTCGCAGCCTGTACCCCGATATTCTTTCCTTGAAGGTCCGCCAGTTTCGTAACAGGAGAATCCTCTGCAACCAGAATTAACTGATTTGCCTCAAAATAAGAATCCGAAAAATCGTATTTTTTCTTCCTGTCTTCTGTAATCGTAATCGAGGAAATCCCGATGTCTACCGTTCCTTTATCCAACCCGTCAAACAGCGGGTCCCAACCGGTATTGCGCCACTCGATCTTGAAGCCGCCTGCTTCCGCAATCGCATTCATAACATCGATGTCGTGACCCGTAATCTTGCCGTCAGCCTCCAACACCTGGAACGGCGGATAGGCCGCGTCGGTCCCGACTACGTAAACCTTATCCTCTGCACTGCCTCCTGCTGCCGAGCCACTACTCTGCTGACTGCCAGACCCACAGGCAGATACCAAAAGTCCTACCCCAACAGTCAGTGCCAGTGCAGCCAACCACTTTTTCCCGATTTTCATGCAATAACCCCCTAGACTCTGTCTTTTTCTGTGAAAAACGTCCCCTCTCATCGGGGGATTGAAACAACTCATCGTTTTTCAGCAAGCTGGATGTGACCGCTTGCGGCCTAACCCTTTTGTCCCCAATCATGTCCACAAGAAAATCACGTGTTTTTTGCGTTCTCCACAGAGTTATCCACATTATCCACATGTCGTTGTGCACAAGCTGGGAATAACTTTTGACGACTCCATGCTACTCGTCTGCCAAGTGCATGCAAGCCAAAGGAAAAAAAGAAGGACTCCCATCAGATATACTTCTCCCTGATATAGTGGAATCCTTCTGAAAAATCTCTATTATTCAACAAATAATTCAATTATTCCTTCTCTGCAAGGATCATGATTTCGACACGACGGTTGCGCGCCCGATTTTCAGCATTGGAGTTGTCCACCAGAGGCTTGTGCTCGCCCCATCCGGCCACCGTAAATCGCGTGGCGGGCAAGCTATGGACATCCACCATCTCACGCATGACGGCAATCGCGCGAGCCGAGGAAAGCTCCCAGTTGGACTTGAACGCACTGCGCCCGATCGGCACGTCATCCGTGTAGCCCTCGATGCGCACGTAATGAGAAAAGCCATGCAGGACTCCTGCTACTGTAGCGACTACTTCCTTTCCTTCCTCTCGCAAATCCGCCGAGCCACTCGCAAACATAATCGTCTCCGGCAGACGAATCCGCAGACCTTCCCCTGTCTCTTCAAAATCGAGATTCAATTCAGCCAAAGCAGACGACAGCTGGGTTCGTACCTTGTCCATATCCCGCTCCCCCGCTTCTGAAGTGCCTACGGGCGGCTGTGGGACGTTTGGCGCTTCCCCGCTGCCTTCTTGTGTCCCTTCATCAGACAACGTTTTCTTTCGCGCTTCCAGCTGATGAACCTCCCGCTGCAGCTCCAGCTTTTGCAGGTTCAACAAATCCAGGCTTTCATGCACCTGTTGCAAATTCTCTTGCTGCTGAGCCACTTCTTTTTTGGCCTCTTCCCGCTCAGACTTGATGGCCGTCGAAGAGGAAGCCGCGATAATCACCACGATAATGAACAGCAGCGTAATCAGGTCACTGTAGCTGAGCAGCCAGCTTTTCTCCAGCTCCTTCTCGTCGTAAAGCCGATCATCATGCATAGCGGTGATCCTGCCTTTCAATCGTGCCCCGCATGCTGCCAGGCTCTCGGACCAAAACCAGCTTCTGGTCCTCTGGCAGAAACGAGTTCAGCTTTTCAAACAGCAAGCGTGGCGTTTCCAAACGCTGCAATCCGACGCAGCCCTCTATGTAGAGCTTTTTTTCAAACATTTCCTGGTCAAAAATATCCATCAGCCGGTAATAGCACGGCAATGCCAGCATATTTGCCAGCAAGGCACCGTACAAGGTCGCTACGACCGCTGTACTCAGGCTTAGACCAGTCTGCGAGAGATCCTCCAGGCTTCCCAGAACCCCTGTCATTCCGAGCAGCGTCCCCACCAGCCCCATGCCGGGAGCAAGCAAGCTGATCAGGCGAAAAAAGCCGCCGGCCTGCTGGTAGCGGTATTGCTCTCCCTTTAGTTCGTTCTCCAGCACCAGGCGAAGCTCTTCCTCTGTCACGCCTTCGATCGCCAAGAGGCTGCCGCGTTGGACGAAGGTATCACGCTCTTGCTGTAGCTCCTTCTCCAGTGTGAGCTGGCCTTGCTCTTTTTGCACCAGCGCGTAGTAGTAGAAACGCTTGATGGTCTCCTCAACGTTCCCCTGGCGGCCGTGGATCAAGAGTCGGATCATGCTGCGCAGCTTTACGTGCTTGCGCTTGATCGCGTAGGAGATCAGGATGGCCAGGGCGACCATTTCGAGGGCGGCGAGGTTGAGGAGGTCGGAGAGATTGCCGTTGAGGTAGACGGCGTGTATAAAGACGAGGAGGACGGTACAAATGAGGAGTATGGAGCGGCGTTTTGTTGACAAGGGTGTCACCTTCCTAGTAGATTGCGAAAAGATGAGATTATTATAGCAGAGGTTGCGATAGATCAGGGAGTACGCATCGGCGATCGTAGTAACGAAAGTAAGTGATTAAGACGATAAACATAAAGATAGCTAATGGACAGCGAGGTGAGTATATGAACGCGATTCAATTGCAACAAGCGGTCAATATCAGTTTGACCAAGCAGGTACAGGAGACAGTGCAAGCCCAGGCAGCGATGTTGTTGGAGGGATTTGCACAGACACAGCAGAATGTTCAGGCATTACAGGCGCCACATCCGTCGTTGGGGAAGGTTATTGATCTACAAGCATAGGCACGCCACTAATACTACCTTTACGTGAAAAACGGCCGAATACCGGCCGTTTTTAATTTTTGCGGTCAAAAAATGCTCCGTATCCACTTGGTCCCTCATCATTGTATGAGTGCATTGCTTGCTTACTGCGTTGAACATTGTTTAGCTGATTTTGAACACCTTGTTTTCGTTTGTCCATGAGTGGAATTAACCGTTGATTAACATCGTGAATCTTGGTTAATTTCTCACGTTGTAAATCAGAAATTGTAGAACTTGTGAGAGCACTATTCTGGATTATTGAAACCAATTCTTCTCGTTCATCTAAAATAGCAAGCCATTCGTCTGGATCGGAGTCCGTATGAGTAACTGCCTGCTCGAGGCGAAGTGTAGCCTCGAGCAGGCGGTCTAGTAGCGCGTCTGCTGATTGGTTCATTGCCTTCATCCTTGTTTCTTCGCCAACTGCATGGCTTCTTTCCATGTGTCTCTGAACTGGACGAATAGATCTTCTACTTCGCTTAAAATAGTGATGTCCTTGCGAATGTTTGCTTCGATCGTACGTTGCAGCATGTATTCGTAGAGTTTGAGGAACTCCTTTGAGATTTCATACTCGTTGTTTAAAGTGGACATCAATTCATACAGGATGTTTTGTACTTTAAGGGAGGTCTCATGGGCTCTTGCAACATTTTTTTCCTCAATAGCGCTTTTGGTCTGTTTGATAAACTTAATTGCGCCATTGTACAGCATCAAGGTCAAATCAGCAGGAGTCGCGGTTGTTACCTGATTGGATTGATAGGTCTGAGCAGCATTTTGTAACATCTGCATCGCTCCCTGTTATTATTGTTGCCCCAGCATTTGTGCGAACCAAGAACCTTGGGATTGGGCTTTGGACATCGCTTTTTCCATGGCAGTGAATTGTTTCCAGTAGCGGTTCTCGATGATTTTGAGGCGGTCTTCCCAGCGTTGGATGTCTTCGTCTGTTTGTTTAAGCTTTTTGCCGAGACTGCTGTCGTCATAGATGGTTCCCGATGAACCTGCTTCTTTTGTTACCTTATCCATGATTTTGTTCAGTTCACCATAGAGTCGTTCAGCTAATCCACTCTCTTGATATTTTTTGCCCAAATCTGTCTTTTCCGAACTATAATTAGTAAACAATTTCATGACATCATCGCCATTATTACGAATTGCTTCGCGAAGTTTCGTTTCATCAATATACAATTTTCCATTTTCTTGATAAGCGTACTTTCCGTTAGGAGGTCCACCAATACCAATTTCAGATAGGGTATCGAATGCCTTATTAACACCATCAACCTGAAGAGGCGTACTTAAGGCCCGTCGCAATTCTGTTAATCCACTTGTAAGGATTGGATCACGTAGTAGTATACCGCTGCGAGCCATATTTTCCATTTTCTCAGCCGTTTTATCATTAAGTGCTTCTTTTTCTTCATCTAACAATGGCTGGTAGCCTTTGTATTTGGGTTCGGAAATCTTTTTGTTGATTGTTTCGATAACTGCATTGTATTTATCTACAAAATCTTTTACGGTGTTGAAAATAGAGTCTACGTCCGTTTTAGTATGAATCGTAATGGGTGCACCTTCGTTTGATTGCTTCAAGGAAATTTCGATACCGTCAAAAGTAAAGGTATTTGTATCAGATTTGTAGAGAACACCATTAATCATAAATGAAGCAAGTGTTCCTCCTTTTTTTTCAACGTCTACTGCCTCTATCCCTAATTTGTTTCCTTCAGGGGCTGTAGTTCCTATTGAAAAATCACTTCCATCATCTGAGGTTAATACGAACTGATCATTAAAGTAGCTTGCTTTTATTCCTGCATTGGAGCTGTTGATCTTATTGATGATACTTTCAATGGTATCCTCGCTTTTTACATCTATAACGGTGGCCTCTGCACTCGAATCCTTCTTGAGTGTAATCCTGAATTCCTCGTCAATCTTTGTTGTGGTATTCGGTAATGTAGAAGTAAACGAGGCAGTAGCTGGCTTGGCTGCAACTGCAGGGTTAATTACTTCTACTGTATAAGATGAGAGAGCAGGACTGCCAACTACCCTGGCCGAAGCTATAGAGTCGTTTTCTGATGTAGCTACCTTTTTATTGAAACTACTAGACAACCGGAGATTTTTCATGGAATTTTGCAAGTCTGCTAGAAGCGTGTTCATTTCACGGTAGGCATCACGCTTCCACTCAACCGTATATTTACTCCGTTGCAATCGGTTAACAGGCTCTCGTTGTGCTTTCATCAGGTCTTTGATGATCTTTTCTGTATCCATCCCTGATGCCATACCGCTTATCCGTATTCCCATTACTCCACCCTCCTACCTTTTCTCATCGACAAGCAATCCAATCATCTCATGCATTTTGGCGACCATATCCATAACCTTTTTTGAAGGGATTTCTCGAATTACCTCGTTTGTTTGATCGTCTATGACTTGCACAAAGTACTCATTGAGATCTTCATGCAATGTAAATTTGATATGGGAGCTAGTCGATTGAAGCCATTTGTTTATTCCCGTTATTTCCTGTTCTATACTTCGCTTATCTAATTGTGGATCCTTGACGGCTACTTCCCTCTTGCTCTGCGACTGACTACTTGTCTGACCAAATTCAGTGTAAGGCTTCGTTTTTCCGTAATTTTGAATAGCGCCAACATCCATTTGCAATCCTCCTTAGGATATATTCTCCTAAGATAGTTATCGGTTTATTTATGAAGATATTTTACTTTTCACTTTCATCGATTCCTTTTAAGAGGTCAACCAATCGCATGGTGCCAACAGCATCATGAATAGACATCCTACCTTTATAGTCAGTATTTTTATTTTCAATGATGACCTCTTTGACGAAGTACTCGAGTTGTTGAACAAAGCCGGGCTTTTCTTCAACATCTTGTCGGCTCGGAATAAGTCTGTATGGTTCGCGATTTCTCAAATACACGTGCGCTTCTTCCAAATTTGAAAATTGAATTTTGCCGTCCGGAATGTAAAGTTCGTAATTCCAGTTTCCAAAAGAGTGCCAATATGCTTGAAAAGTGATTGGCGTATTCGACTCAGATACAATTAGGGCAGCATACCGATGGTTAAAGGGCTCTTCTACTAAATTGTTCGAAAAAAAGTGGATTTTTTTCAAATCACCACAATAATGGCGAATTAAATCAATACAATGAATACTGTTTCCAGTAAAAAGTACTTCTAATTTATCTAGTGGATAATCATTTTCTCTCAGCGCCCTGTATCGTTCAAACACATCCATTCTCATTCCGAGAAGACCACCAGAGGTATCGATTAATTGCTTAGCCTGATCAACGATACTATAAAAACGACGATTAAAGGCCACCATTACGCTCGTTTGATGACGACTAGCGAGAGAGGACAATTCGATTGTTTGTTGCAACGTAAGACCTGGGGGTTTTTCTATCAATAACGGTATTCGGTACGGTATTAGATTCATCGTAACATCGCGAGTGGATAATATCGGTACCGCCACAATAATTCCGTCCAATTCCTCGTCGGAAAGCATCTCAGCGATATTTGTATAAGTATGTGGTATGCCTAATTCATTCCGAGCTCGTTCGTTACTAGCTTCCGATCGATTGGCAGCAGCTTGGACTCGAACTTTAATATCTCCTTGCTTTTCCAACCAGTTAACAGCATTTATATAATGCGGTGCAATTGTACCAGTTCCTACAATCCCAAGTTTTATCATGTACATCCCTCGCTACGTAAATAAAAACCTCTTCTCGACATATTCACGATCTGTTATAGGTAATTTGACAAGTCTATTTTCTCGTTCAGAAGAGTAATGTATACCGATAATGGCCTCAAGAGCGTCTGCCGCATGTTGAGGATCTGCCGGAACCTGATCCCGGAGCATACTTGTTATCAGTTCTCGGCATAACTCAATCATATCTAATTTAATGGTATATATCTCCTTCTCAAGCAAAGGAGTTCCATACCGTGTAACAGGAAGAGACCTGTCCGCTACAGTTCTGGCTTCAATGATATACACTCGTTGCAATTCATTAACAGTAATACGGCCGTATCTTCCATTAATTACGAGCAGCGGAGGAATACCAGTATCCTCAGTTAATTCAAAAAACATCCGGGTGCCGGAACGGAAGTGTAAAATTGCATAGCCACCAGGGTCTTTAAATTGAGCACCTCTTGGATTAGGGACTCCTTCATCATTCAGAAAACCACATAACTGCTCGATTTTATCATCTAGCAAAAAACTGACTAGATCTATAAAGTGGGTTCCATTGCACCCCATCTGTCCGCCACCCATCGAGAACATTATGCTTTCAACAGAACCTATTACCTCGTTTTTAATCTTCTCTCGTAGTAAAACATAATCGTCTGCCCATCTCCTTCCGTGATTGACCGAGAGCAATACATCTTTCGCACTTGCCAGATCAATCATTTTCCTTGCTTCTTCAAGCGAAGTTGCGATTGGTTTTTCACAGATGATCCTTGGAATACCATACCTAAGTGCATCTATGAACAGAGAGTAGTGACTCGGACCATTTGAAGCAATGATGAGTAAATCGATATT
Source organism: Brevibacillus sp. AY1 (assembly GCF_029870785.1). Taxonomy (NCBI): domain Bacteria; kingdom Bacillati; phylum Bacillota; class Bacilli; order Caryophanales; family Paenibacillaceae; genus Brevibacillus; species Brevibacillus sp. AY1. The sequence goes on along the minus strand of NZ_JAFLPN010000017.1, from coordinate 21,264 downwards.
TTCATTTTTTAGCATGTCTACATGTGTTGTGTAGGATGCTAGTTCCTTTACCGAATATGTATCACGAACTTTTTCGATTGCAGCTGTTCTTACATCTGTTACCGCAAGTTTATACTGAGGAAATGTTTGTAATGCTTCGACATACCTCTGTCCCATCGGTCCCAAACCAATAATGCCTATGGTCGTCATCTTATTTGCTCCTTTATCATTTCCACGAGTTGATGCAACGCAGGGTGAAGTATATCGTTCTGGCGGACAAAGCGAATATATTCAATTGTTTTGCTCCAATCTTGCAGTTGGTAGGACAGATATATAAGGTTATACAAATTATCCCCGTAATAAGGGAAATTTTCAAAGGACTCGCAAAAACATTTGTAGCTCATCTCAGGGCTATTTTCGTATAACTGGCATCCTCTTACATTTTCATAAAATGCCGTTAAGCGTTCAACGAGATTTTTTGCAATCAATTCATTTCCTTCTTTATTCAAGTGTTGATCGTCCGGAAGTAAATAAAGATGAGGATTTTCACTATGGACGTATGTTTCCATATCATATAAAATATTTGATGGTGATTTTCTCTGCTTTTTAAAACTACATTGTATGCACGAATCTGATCTAAGATTCCTGGATATCGTTGTTCCATCTTAACTGAAGTCGGGCAAATTCCGATAACAATGAGTTTCGTATCCGGACGTTGTTCCAGAAGGGATAAGATGTGGATATAATGCTGTTCAAATTCAGAAAGTTCCACAAGCTGTTTACCACCGAGATTCTCTCTGAACCAACAATCTACAATTCCAACCTGCATTACAATAACATCTGGCTGGAAAAAGAACAGGTGATCCCAGAACCTTGCAGAAATATCTTTCATGGTTGAGAAGCGTTGCGCACGGTTTGTCACTGTTATTTCAGTAGTTGTATATTTTTTTCTCATTGCCTGTTCGACTAAATAGCCATAAGTTTCTTGGAAACGAACAGCAAGTTCCTCTTTTAATGCTGGAATGTAATTGTTAATTCTATGGGGCCTTGGTAATGCGAGCGAGTCTCCAAGTATAATGATATTCATAGTTATCTCCAACATTTCATGACATGTTTATTCTTCATTCACCAGACTGACATTCCACCATCCACTACTATTTGTTGACCAGTCACATAGCTGGACGCATCAGATGCGAGATAGATTAATGCCCCCACTAGCTCCTCTGGTTGTGCCATTCTGGAAAGTGGTACACGATTCGAGTACTTTTGAATGAATTCCGCATTTTGTCCGCTTTTTACTCCGCCGGGAATTAGCGTGTTCACTCGAATACCATTTGGTGCCCAATACGTAGCCAAATATTTTGTTAACCCTATGACAGATGCTTTTGATGATGAATAGACTGCAGGGGTATTAATTTGTCTATTAAGATAAAATGAGTCCTCATAAATCCGATTATCCGGTGCCACGATTCCATAAATGGAGCCTGTTTGGATAATAGACCCTCCTTTATTTTGCAGTACCATTTGTTTTCCAACTGCTTGAGCTACCAAAAACATTCCTTCCATGTTCACAGATATAATTTCTCTCCATTGTTCAATGGAATAATCTTCGAATGGAGCAAAAAATGCGTCCAAATCCTTCGACTTACTTGCAGCATTGTTGTGCAGAATATGAATTTCTCCAAATTCACGGACAGCTTCTTCAACCATTTTCTTTACAGAATGAGGCGAAGAAACATCACACGAAAGACCAAGACACTTGACACCATATAATGTTTCCAACTCAAGTGCAAATTCTTGCACTTCATAATCAATCAAGTCTACGACCACAACATTAGCTCCGAATTCAGCAAGCCCTCTACAAAAATGTTTACCCAGTATTCCAAGTCCACCGGTAACAATGGCTGTTTTTCCTTTTAAATCAAACGACCTCTTATAGGAATAGTTTTTCATACGAATCCCTCTTTTGCGTTATTAGGAAGTCAACAAACATGAAGTCCAATTCGGAGTCAATATCAATTGAACGATCCTCTGGCATTTCATATAACAAAGTGTCCTTTTGTATGATTGTTTTGGCTTCATAAAAGGTATTTCGCTTCCACACATAGATTGAGGCGTTCATATCGTAACATTTGGGTGAATCCTGTCTTCGAGCTATGCCTCCGTCCAATTCCTTGGAAAGCATTACATATCCATATTTATTTCGTTCTACCAAATTAAAGTAGGGAGATCTTCTAGAAGGGGCAGCTGTAATGACATTGGAACATATTTGACCTTCTAACAATGTCACGGCTCCTTGTATATCTTCAATGGTACGAAGTGGAGAGGTAGCATCCAAATCAACGATAGTTTCGAACGTTATATTCAATCTCTTTTCAACCTCTTGAACACAATGCTGAATAGCAGGAAGTTTTGCTGATTCATCTGTTGCCATCTCGTTGGGTCTCTTTATCAGAAAGTCGGCTCCATATTCTCTGGCAACGTTTAGAATTTCTTCGGAGTCACTACTTACCGCAATGTACTCAAAAATCCCAGATAATTTTGCTTGTCTGATACTAAATGCAATGAGAGGCTTATTCAAGATATGGCGAATGTTTTTGTTTTTTACCCCCTTTGAGCCACCACGTGCACATATGGTACAAATACGTTTCATCTAAACACCCAACTCCTTTTTTGATTTGCCTCTTCAATACCTTTAATCATAGACATTACCTCGCTTGCCTCTACTATTTGACAAACATCTTCCGCTCTTCCATACATAACAGCCTTATGTTGGGCAATATATGTAAAGTCTCGATTCACTTCATACGTCTCCGTTTTTTCATTTACAGATAGAGTATTATGAATTAAATCTACTTTTATCGTACCTGCATTTGTATTCGCAATTATGTGTCTTATTGGGCATCTGTCCAAATAATTTATATGAATAGATACAGCTGGGCACTTAGTAGTTTGCAATAAAATAGAATATACGTCATCACTGTCAATCTCCAAGTTGCTGAAATGTCCACCAATGGCCGTAACACTTTTCCAACCACCTGTTAGCCAATTGACATAATCCAACTCATGACTCAGATCTCGCAACACCCCTCCCCCTTCACTTTTCTTAGCTGAATAGACATTACGATAATCCGTAAGGGGACGCCAATCAGGAAGGTATTGTCCAGTATACACATGAAGCGAATGAATAACTTGCTCTTTCAGAAGATCCCGGAGTTTCTGTATTCCTGGATGGAAACGAAGATTGTAACCAACGAAAATGTTTTCAAAAAAATATGGAGGCATCTCGATTTCGTCATGAAAAAGCGGCTTTTCCACCAGCACTTTCCCGGCAAATCCCTCTTTTGACAACTCTGACAACGAATTATGATGCTCCGCCGTTTTATTTGCAACGACTACATATTGGGGGTCTTCGGCTTGCAATGCTTGAGTAATCGATGCATACGTAGTGTGCCATTCAATTTGTCGGCAACTAACGACGGATACTCTACATCCTAACTCTTGCAAAAGACGAGCATGCCTCATTCCAATTGAACCGAAACCAATAACGAGCGCCCTCAACTGAATACCTCCAAATACTCCCTGTTTGCTTTTTCGAAATCGGCCATCCGACCTATGTCAAGCCAGTATTCTCGAATAGGAAACACAATGGAGTGCTTTTCTTCTTTCATCAGCAATTCGAACAAACTTGGCATATCAAAATACTGCTTGTTCGGGATCCATTCCAAAACACTGGGGCTCAGCACATAGATGCCTGCATTGACAAAAAAACGTTGCGTAGGCTTTTCCTCAATGGAAACTAGCCTATGCTTGTCGAGTCTGACAACGCCATAAGGAATCTGATGATCGTATTCGCGTACGCACATGGTAGCTTCAGCTTGATATGTCTTGTGAAAATCAAGTAGCTGTTCAAAGTTTACCTTCGTCAACAAATCACCGTTCATGACAAAAAAAGGCTCAGTCGGCTGTTCTGGCAATAGACTCAATGCTCCCGCAGTCCCCAGCGATTCTTTTTCTTCCAAATAATGGATGTTGACTCCCCAATTGCTGCCGTCCCCAAAATAGTCTTGAATCATCTCTGCTTTATACTTTACAGAGATAAAAAACTGATGAAAGCCTTGGTCGATGTAGCTTTGCAAAATGGTTTCCAGCAATGGCTTGTTCCCCACTTTAAGCAACGGTTTGGGGCAATTATGAGTAAGCGGATACAGCCGTGTGCCCAGGCCGCCAGCCATTAAAACGACCCAATTTTCCTTTTTGACAGGGCGCAATAAATCATTAAGCATTTCTACATGGACAATTTTCCCGTCCTCATCCACGATTGGAACTTGGTGAATCTGTTTGATTTTCATGAGAGCAAGAATGTTTTCACGGGAGTCGTAGGGGGAGACCACTGTCGGATAGGGATTCATGATCATGGAAATTGGATCTTTCAAAGCCTTCCCTTTCAAAAGTCCTCTACGGATATCGCCATCCGTTACGGTTCCCACTAATCGGTCACTCTCATCAGTAACCAATGCAATTTGTCGGGCATTCCTATCTATTATTTCCAACGTGTCGAGGATTGGGGTATTCGGTGAAACCAACAGGTCTCTCCAATTCACCACTCTCACTCCTTTCCGGGAGTATCTGTCGAGATTTTTCGTGCTGGGACTCCCGCAACCTTGATGTTCGCCTCTACATCTCGAACCACTACCGCACCAGCACCTACAATGCTTTTCCTTCCAATAGTCAACCCCTGAATCGCAACAGCGCCAGTGCCAATATGAACGTCGTCAGCCACCGTAACATTCCCTGACAATACACATCCGGGTGCTATATGGACGTGCTCACCAATCAATCCGTTGTGATCAATCATGGTTCGGGTATTTATGATTGTATTGACCCCGATACGGGTACCTGTTTGGACGATTACCCCAGCCATGAGCTGGACCCCTTCCTCCAGCACTGCATTCGGTGAAACAATAGCGGATGGATGAATGATAGTAGGAAAAGAATATCCTTTCTCTTTCCAGGTCAGAAACAGCCCTTTTCGTCTACTATTATCACCTACTGAGCCTATACCATTGACTAGCCAGATGTCATCTGGACTATAGCTATCTACCACATCATCAAGACCAAGCCATGGAATTGCCCCAATCGAATCACGTCGGGTAAGATCAGTAAAACCTAGAACGGTTCGTCCGCATAATTGCATAGCTTCCATGACAACCTTCGCATGACCACCGCCGCCTAAGACGATATACGGTCTCATGGGCGGATCACTTCATCTTCTTCATAATCCCGGGAAGCCGGCGTGCCGAGTAAATCCCAGTATTGCATCGGCGATATGCCATTTCCTGGGCGTTTTGCAGATATATTTTCTTTCGTAAATAGTTCTCCTATCTTTATTGGTTTTATCGCTACAATGCTCTTTCTTACGATCTGCCTATTTTTGAGTTCTGAACTTGCTGGAAGTTTGTTTGAACAGCCCAATGCTTTTTCAACTAGACGCAAGGAATTAACCATTTGTTTTAATTCATTCGGTTCAATAGATGCCCGATGATCAGGTCCTGGAAGTGTCCGATCGAGTGTAAAATGCTTTTCAATTACTTTAGCGCCACAAGCAACTGCTGCAATTGGAATGGTAATGCCATCTGTATGGTCAGACAAACCTACTGGTAATCTAAAAGCCTTTTCTAACGTTTCCAGTACACGTAAATTGACTTCTTCAAAGGGGGCAGGATACTCAGTCGTGCAATGAAGCAAAGTAACTTTTTTTTGTAGTAACTCCCTTCCTTCATCACAAAAATACGCATTTTGAAACTTCTCTCTAGAAGGTAACTGATCCCTATTCAAGTATCCATAAGCTAGGACTCCAAGCGCTTCCTCGATATCACCAAGCGTACTCATACCTGTTGATAGCAAAATAGGTAGGTCTGTTTGGGCCGCTTTCAATAATAAAGGTGCGTTTGTTATTTCACCAGACGGAATTTTTATCTGATGTACCCGAATTTTTTTAGCTAGCAAATCAACACTCTCTAGATCAAAAGGCGTGGAAAGAAATTCAATTTTACACTCAGTACAACATTCAACAAGTACTTCGTGCATCTTTTCATCCATTTCTAATTTCTTAACCATTTCCAATTGTGTTTCTTCATATTTAGTTGTCTTTATTTGATACTCCGCCTTTTCGGCATACTTACTTATAATTTTTTCAGCGCGAAATGTCTGAAATTTCACAGCGTCTGCACCAGCTTCAGCGGCACGGTAAACCATTTCTTTGGCCATTTCTAATGAACCGTTATGATTCACACCTGCCTCTGCAATGATAAATGTCTTCTTCATTACCACACCTCTTTCAGCAACATAAAAGCTTCTGCCGCTTTGCAACCTGCTGCAGTTCCTCGAACTGCTGACAAAGCACGGATAGACTCTTCGCTCCGAGGAAATGGAAAGGTCCCCATTTCGCTTTCAAACACTTTCATGATTTCAATTTTCTTATCTAGGTATGCCTCAATATCGGAATAAACAGTTGGACGAAAGCCGTTTGTGTCAGGATTTAGCCCAAAATCAGTCTCAGATAAAGTCTCATAAACCATCACTTTTTTTACAGACGGATATCGAAACCATTTAGTACAAGCCACTGCAGCGTCAAATACAGCCTTATGATCGGAGTGAGCATCGCCCTGATAAGGAAGGTAGATAATATTTGGTTTTATCCTTGCTAATACCTCTCCTATACTTGAAACCATGCTAGAAAGCGGAATAGTATCAAGTTGGGTAGTGCAATAATCCAATTGAATTACATTATCAAAGTTGTACATTTGAACTACCTGTTCGATTTCCTCTTGCCTTTTCTTAATACGATCTTTTGAAAAGGATGAATCACCCATTTTTGTGACAATCAACCATGAAACTAAATCGTTCATATACTTATGCTTTAATAAAGTACCACCGCAACCCAATGTTTCATCATCAGGATGAGGTGCGATTACAAGAACTGTATTCAAAAATAGCACCCTTCCTCAGGTAGATTCGTAAATTCGTGATCAAGAATTCGAATGATCCCTTCTCCGCATTTCACATATAGTGAACTTGTTTCTACCTTCAACACTTTTCCAGGCTCAAGATGACTAAAGTCATCCTGTTCTAAGACAATCTCCGTCTTCCAAATTTTTATCTCCTGCCCTTGGTACAAACAATGTGCACCAACGTATGGCCTAGCTAAGGCTTTGACTAGATTATGGATGGATCGGGCTGACATCCTCCAATCTATTTCCCCATCTTGCTTTGTTCTTTTTCTCCAATAATTCGCTTTACTATCATCTTGAGGAAGACGTTTATAAGAGCTCTGGGATAACTCCCTAGTGAACTGTAAAATTTGAATAGCTGCTATATTGGAGAGTTTGGAATATAGTTTACCAGCATCGTCACTATCTTCAACAGAGAGAAATTCTTGACTAATGATATCTCCTGAATCAGCTCCCTCATCCATAAAGAAGAAAGTAGAGGCTGTAGAGGTTAACCCTAAAGCAATCGTCCAGATAATTGGATGTCTCCCTCTATTTTTCGGAAGAGGAGTGGGGTGATAGCCAATTACCCCCAGCCTAGGAATATTCAATACTTCTTGGGGAAGCAAATTCGACCACCCAAAGCAATAAACTACATCAGGATTTTTATCCTTAATCCAATCTTCCATTTGTACTTCTGGTTGTTTATCAATTAACAAGCAAGGTATGTTTTTCTCTTTTGCAATTCCTTCTAATGACGAAAAATCTGCATTATAGGAAGAAAATTTCTTTGTTATGACACCTATAACTTCAGCTTCTGAACACTGTAATACCTGTTTAAGCGCCATTTCGCTGAATTTTACACATCCAATAAACACAATCTTCATTTCACTTCACCAACATCATAGAAAGATTTCACTATAAGCTCATCCAATGCAGCACTTTTTATCTTATCTTTAACTTGGAAGGATACATCTCCTTCACCATAAGGAGACTTCATGTTTTCAATACTTTTCCTAAATGCTTCTGAAATTGCCTTCAATATCGCTTTTTTTATTTCGTTTTTTGAGTCACTACAATCAATGACCGAAACTGGTTTAATACGTCCCTTTTGTCTATCTCCAATATTTACTGTTGGTTTCTTAAAATAGGGTACCTCGATCAAACCGCTGGAGGAATTGCCCAATACTATATCACAGTGATTAATTGCACTTAAATACTTCAGTTGTCCTAATGAAGTAAATGCAATGGCTCTATTTGGATGATGATTTACGTAATCATCAATCATCTGAGAAATCAGTCGACCACTAGTATCAGCATTCGGTTTTGTAAAAATGATTTTTGCCTCAGGAAAATCATCAAGTGCAGAAAACAACTCATTAAGACTATCCCTCGGGCTCATTTTGCTAAGAGTTACAGGGTGATAGGTAACCAAGAAATTTATCGGACCCAATTTAAAATTGATAGCGTCTTGAAATTCCTCTTTATTAAGTAATTTAAGCTTTTTAATTTGGTCGATTCCTATTGCCCCTACATTAAAAACCCTTCCAGGATCTTCACCTAATTGGATTACCCGTTTCCGATATTCTTCAGTCGCAACGAAATGTAGATGCGACATTTTGGTAACTGAATGGCGAATCGACTCATCAATTAGCCCTTCCGTTCTTTCTCCACCGTGCAAATGTGCGATTGGAATACGTGCTACCATAGCCGCTTGTGCTGCTGCTAATATTTCAAAGCGGTCGCCTAATACAACGACAATATCAGGTTTTAATCTCTCAAAAGCATTAGCAAAACCGATCGTACCCAACCCCATTGAAGTAGCGACTCCAACCGGAGTATCGCTCGACAATAGCATTTCGATCTTTTCATCTATAATGAAACCATCTTGCTCAATTGTACGATAGGTCAAACCAAATTCCGGAGACAAGTGCATACCTGTAGCCACAACTTGCAGTTGCAAATCTTGATCACCTTGTATTTCCTTCATTAACCAATAAAGAAGACCATACTCTGCTCGAGTACCAGTAACAACACAAATTTTCCGTCTAGACATAAATAGCCCCCAGGCAGGAACTGCTAGGTATGTTAATAACTGTTCTCTCCAATTCCCTCGCTACAGACAAATCCATTTTTGGTGCATTGGCATACATCGGTAAATCACAAAGTAGCTTCCATACTGGTCTTGTCATCAAGCCTCGTTCATTCGTCACCTGCAAGATCTCATCGCGCAATCTACTATACTTTGGGGAAACCTGAATTGCATTCAGCCAATAATTGCTTTGTGCAAAATCCGGTTCCGCAAAGAAAGTGACTCCCTCTATTCGCGCAAAAGTTTTTTGATAAGTTCGTGCCAAAGCTCTTTTTTCTTGGAGAAAATCCGGCAGTTGTTCCAATTGAGCACATCCCAAAGCTGCATTCAAATTTGGCATCCGATAATTGTATCCAATTTGATCATGATTGAACTCCCATTTATGAGGGAGCTTGGCAGTCGTTGTGAGGTGTTTGGCCAACCGTCCCAACATCTCGTCGTTCGTCAAAATCGCTCCACCACCACCGGTCGTCATGATCTTGTTTCCATTGAAGCTCAACGCCGATACTCGTCCGACATTTCCTGTATGACATCCTTTATAGAAGGATCCCAAAGACTCAGCTGCGTCTTCTATGAGCTCAAGGCGGAAGCGCTGGCACACCTCCATCAGCGGATCCAAATCCACAGGATGTCCGAAGGTATGCATGGGCACGATCGCTTTGATTCGTCTGCCCGTTTCTTTATTGTAGCAAACACCGCCTTTCACTACGGTGATGTCATGCAAATAGGCATCCAGCTTAAAGGGATCGACCCCCATTGTCAGATGGGAGCTATCTACGAAATGCGGTACAGCTTCGCAGTAGCTAACCGCATTGGCTGTCGCAATAAAAGTTAATGCAGGGAGAAGCACCTCATCCCCACGCTCGACACCTACTAACTTGAGGCATATATGTAAAGCGGCCGTGCCATTAACTACGGCTACAGCACGCTTAACACCCGTATATTCACGCAGCATCTCTTCAAATCGGTCAACATACTTGCCTACCGAAGAAACCCATCCTGTATCTAGACATTCTTTTACATAACTCCACTCATTCCCTTTGAAGGAGGGTTCATGCAAGGCGATGAAATCCTTTCCAGAGGGCATACATGATTGGATGGAAGCAACAATATTTTCGAGAATTTCAGCATGTCTCATACGTTATAGATCCCTGCCTTGTATTGGCGCAAATTGTTGGGCTGCGTAAACCATTCAATCGTTTCAGAAAGACCGCGCTTGAAGCCATCCAGCTCGCCATAAACGGGCTCCCATCCCAAAAGCCTTTTCGCTTTTCTATTGTCTGCCCACAGTCGCTCCACTTCACTTTTATCGGGACGCAGCCGTTGGTCGTCGGTCAAGATTTCAATCTCTTGTCCCATAATCTCGGCAATTAAGCGCGCAGTCTGACCAATCGAAACCTCGTAATTGCTGCCGATATTGATCACCTGTCCTACAGAGCGCTCCGATTCGGCTACGGCCATAAATCCCGCAACGGTATCCTGTACATAATTGAAGTCTCTGGTTGGATGCAGGGAACCGAGACGTATCCTATGTTCACCACTTGCAATCTGCGTAATGATAGTGGGGATCACCGCTCTAGCTGACTGCCTTGGACCGTAAGTGTTGAACGGCCGGATGATGGAAACAGGTGTACTAAACGAATTGTAAAAAGACATCGCCATCTGGTCAGCTCCGATTTTACTCGCAGAGTAAGGGGACTGCCCTTGGAGCGGATGTTCTTCCGTGATGGGTACAAATCTGGCTGTTCCATAAACCTCACTCGTCGAAGTATGAACTACCTTCTCGACCTCCAGTTCCCGAGCTGCCTGGAGGACATTCAACGTACCTTTGATATTCGTATCCACATAGGTATCGGGGGAATGGTAGGAATAAGGAATCGCGATGAGAGCCGCTAGATGAAGCACGACATCACATCCCTTCATTGCTTGTTTTACTCCGTGAGGATCGCGGATGTCTCCGGGGAAAACCTCCAGCTGCTTGGTGATTTCTTGCGGAGCATGATCCAACCACCCCCAGGAGTTGAAGGAATTGTACATCACGAAAGCCTTTACGTCATGTCCTTGTTTGACTAACGCTTCCGTAAGATGCGATCCGATGAAGCCATCCGCTCCTGTAATAAGTATTTTTTTTCCACTCAGAACCATGTTATTTATCTCCTAGGTTTTTGTTATATAACAATTTAATTTTTCCATGTAACTCATTCATTAACGGTTCTACAATGGCTGTATTGAGAAGACAATGATCCAAGTATGATCCAAACTCATCTACCACCCTTTGGGCCTTCGTAATTTCATCCTTCTGATATCGAATCTCTTGAAACATACTCATTACGACCTCAAAATGCACGCGACTCATTCTATTTATCATATGAAGATAGAACTTATTGTTTTGTAACCGAGTGAATTTATCATCAAATTTGTTAAAAAGTTTGTTCAAACGTTTCCTGTTCTTCATTTCTGCTTGGCGTGAAATATCTGATAAAATCTTTCTAAACTCAAAAACGATTATTTTAAATTTTTCCTTCTCTTGCTCCATAACCTGCGATTGCGTCAACGCGTAACTAATATCATATCCCCGAGAAGATACATGATGCTCCCAATTACTTTCAACAACTTGATTAACCAGTATTTCATTAATAACGTTTTTCATCGGAATATAATTAGTACCAGCTATCTCAGCGCCACCAACCGTAGTATTTATCACATTCTTCATCCCGTTACTTCGTATACAATTCTCAATTTGCAGTCTCATACTATTCAAACCATGACTTGTAAATATTTCGTTTCCCTCGATATCCTTAACCTTAACAAGATTTTTATCAGAATTTCTTGAAGTAGGTATATGATCATAGTCAATACCTTTAGCGTAGTACTGATTGTCTCTATACGCCAAATTTTGTCCGACCAACACCACCGGATTGGCACCTAATTTTGCCAAAAGTTGCAGTGTGACAACTGCAATCGTTGGGGCATCATTCAGAAATATAAGCGGCTCTCCATCATTTCTTTTAAGGTAGTGATAGGCAATCAAATCTTGGTTTATTAACATATGGTATTTAGGTCCTAAATATTTTTGAAGTATTTCGTATGCAACGGTACTCCCAAATATCATTGGAATATTGTCCAAGCCTCTTTCTATAAGATTTGCGAAAACAACCTGATTTAATTCACTGGGGTCATATGTACATACTGCATCTGGGATAATATCGTTGGATAATAAAGCATTAATAGCAGAGCCTATAGAAAAAATGTAAGCCAGCTTATTTTCTTTGACATAACGAATGTTTTCGATTTCCTCTTCTAACGACGGACCAGCAGCCACTATCAATACAGGCTTATTCTTAAATAGTTTAGAGTCTACATGTAAAATATCCGACGATGTTAGTACATTGTATAAGTTATTAATACCATTTATAATCCAACGTTTTTCGAAAGCAATATTAATTCTCATCTCAGATTTTTTATTTATAATCGATTTTGAAAAGTTATTCTCAAAGTAACTAAACTCTTCCCTAAATAGCCTTCTATAACTGGGTAATATAATAACTAGTGTTTTCTTTGCAGCTATCTTTAATATGGAAGAAACGCATACTAATGATTCTTGTTCATTTTCTACTAGATAAATATCTTTCAGAGATCCACTCGAAAAGTCATCGAGTTTTTTATTTGATAGATATTGATATAGTATCTCCTTGTTTGGCTCGCATATTGAAAATGTGATATTTGGATACCTTTTTGTAAAAACTTCAATATGATACCCCAATCCCACGCCAAAAAATACTACATGTTGATACTGTGTTATTTCATTTCTATATTGATCAATGATTTGCTCAGCTTCCTGAAGAGGGTCATATTTACTATGGATAAACGTAGTAAGTCCTTGACTGTTCTTTTTTGTAAGTGTAGGGAGTCCTATTTTTGATTGAATCAATTCAATGTCATTTACCCAATCAAACTGTTGCTCGAATTGATACAATCTATCCCAAACTGATGGAGCCAACTTTTTAAGATAAGAAATATTATCTGTTAATATCACGATTATTTCTCCTCTAAAATCAATGAACTTTTATTTCAAGATGAATTTGATTTAATATGTCACTGATCTCATAATTGATAATATCTGCGACTAAAATCGTGTCAGTCACTTCTATCGCTTGGAGAAGGTTTACAATACTACTATCAAGTGAAGAAACCAACTCTTCTAGTGTTACTACGTTTTTTTCCTGAAGGAAATTCAATGCTTGATTAATCCACTGTAAACCTTCAATTAACTCCGAAAACTCAACCCATGTTTTAGGCTCCGGATCTTGATAAAACTCTTTAGAGAGTGATTCTAATTGAGGTAGTACATTACTTAAATAACCACTTAAAGAATCCATCACTTCATCCACGAACTCTTCTTCAGTACTAGTCACAACTTGGATTCTTTCAATATCACGAATGTCCATCTCATTTATATATTGAGTGTAATCACCGATAACTTCTGTGTCATTAACGATGATATTTTTGATGATTATTTTTTTATCTTTTAAGAAACATTCGATATCTGTCAATACTTGTTCTATTGAAGAATTATTGTTTCCATAATAAAATTTATGATTTTGAATTGTAACTTCCATAGTATCTCCGTCCTTTCTATTACTATATATATCGGCGATAATCTCCCCTGACTTAACAACAGTTCATTGGGTAATTAATACCAAAAAGGGACCCTTCGTTTCCAAAGGGTCCCTTTTTATAATACTTTTTAACGCAACAATTGTAGTACACCTTGCGGCAATTGATTCGCTTGTGCAAGCATTGCCTGGGAAGCTTGTGTAAGAATATTATTCTTTGTAAATTGCATTTGTTCTTTCGCCATATCAACATCGCGGATACGGGATTCTGCTGCAGTCAAGTTTTCAGCTGTAATATCGAGGTTATTGATGGTATTTTCCAGGCGGTTTTGGTTTGCACCCAAGTAAGAACGGGCAGCACTCACTTTGTTAATGACAGCTTCAATACCTGCCAATACAGCGCGAGCACCTGATTGAGTGCCAATATTCCATCCAGAAACAGTTGCGGATACACCACCTGCTGGAGCACCAGAACCAGATACTGCTGGAGCACCAGAACCAGATACTGCTGGAGCACCAGAACCAGATACTGCTGGAGCACCGGAACCACCGGCTACTACCGTAGCAAGAGTAAACTTAGTCAGATCCAAATCTAATGTTTGTGTAGATCCTTCGCCAATTTGGAAGCTGATCGTACCGCTAGCGGTAGCATTAAGAAGATTAATTCCGTTAAATTTAGTATTGTTCTGAATGTTAGTAATCTCTTTGTTCAATTCAGTAAGCTCTTCTTGCAAGCGTGAGCGGTCAGCTGCGCTGTCATAAGTACCGTTCGCAGATTGTGTAGCAATTTCCTTGATGCGGACCAGCATATTGTTTACAGTTTGAAGCGCACCCTCAGCAGTTTGGATTAGGGAGATACCATCTTGAGAGTTACGAGAAGCTTGCTCCATACCGCGGATTTGTCCACGCATGCGCTCGGAGATGGAGAGACCGGCAGCGTCGTCTGCTGCACGGTTGATGCGGTAACCAGAAGACAATTTCTCTACGTTTTTGCCAAGGTTGTTGCCGTTAACACCCAGTTGACGATGTGTGTTAATAGCTGACATATTGTGTTGAATAATCATACTCAATTCCTCCTTGAGAGTTCGACAGTCACGTCCCTGTGACTGTTGCTATTTATTTAGGAGTCATCGCAATCGCGCGCTTGCGACTTTGTCCCTACATTTCTATTATCGGATTCTCCTGACCAGGTTGTTAGCATTTTTAGGGTTTTTTCTTCTTTTTTCTGCAAAAAAATAAAAAAGATGATCTATTGACCATCTTCTGATTTCTGATTCATTTGTATCAGTTGTTTCAAAGCCGACCAATCGCTTTGATTGTGCGTAGCCAGCCTGTTCTCCTCCTGGATTGCATCGTAAATTTCCTTACGATACACATCCAGTTTTCTCGGAGCTTCGATCCCAATCCGCACCAAATCACCTTCAACGGAGATTACCTTAATTTCAATGGTGTCTCCAATCATTATGGATTCATTTTTCTTTCGAGAAAGGACCAACATGTCTGGACACCACCTACTCTTGATCCGCAGCTTGTTGTGCGAACAACGGCTGACGGATGGGATACGTATCTTCTGGCAAGATGACCTGTCTGCCCATTCGATTGGTTAGGTTGATTACAATCGGCGCTTTTAGATTGACTGTAGCCTGATTGTTGCCCCTGATCGTGACGATGGAAAACACCGCTACAGGAGACTCCTCGTTCAGATGAAGAGCTTCCTTGGATACGTCGGACAGCGTGAACTGGTATTCAGGGAAGAATGAAAAAGGATTTACCACCCAGAAGCCGATATCCTTTTCTTCTGTAGACTGTATAAGAAAAAAGGGACTTTCTTCTTCCTGGAGCAACTGAAAAAACTGCAAATGGGAAAAACCAGGAATGCCGTCCTCAAAAAAAAGCTTGCCCAATTCTACTTGCTGACTTGCGTTCATGTTTTCGCCTCGCTTACATCATTCGGTCCAACTGGCTACCCACGACATCAATTTTCAAGCTATTGTATTGTATCATATAAGGCTCTACCTTGCCTGGCGTATAGGATAATTCAGGCGGCTTGGTCACAGGATTCATGGTCATTCCGTTACGTTGGACCTGTATCACCACTGGCTTGAGTTGGATTTGAATATCTACACCTTCGTCTGCTGATGCAGAAGGAGGTCTATATCCGCCTTCCAGTACTCGTAGCCCTTTTTCCCTGCCAATGGCAGCGATGGCATTTTCTTTTGTATAAATGCGCATCAAGCGATCGCCTTCCTGACTCTTTTCAGCGATCGACTGCATTGCCTTTTGTTTTCCGTATGCCGCATTACTTTCACTAAATTGCGTTGAAGTCATGATGCCAATATTGGCACGAGCTTGACTAGAATCGATCGACAGTTCCAGTCGTGCTTGCTCAATATCCAGTTTGGCTGGCACCTGACTTAGATTCATCTCAGCAGCCGGTTGTCTGATTTCCTGTACAGGTTTATTGATGTTTAGGCCAAGACGGGCAAAAGTACTTTCCATCCGTAATTGTGCGATTGGCATCCTGTCAGCCTCCTGTATCTCAACTCACCTTATCGCAGGAAGTCCAGCAAGGTAGGCTGAATAATTCGGGCCCCTGCACCCAATGCCGCGTTATGCACGCTCTCCTGCGTTTTCAAATCTGTCATAACCTTTGCCATATCGGCATCCTCATTTTTGGACATCAAACCGGTGATGCTTACTTCCTGGGTATCCAGACGCTCCGCGATCAATTCCACGCGGTTTACACTCGCTCCCAAAGTTGCTCTTTCTGCAAGCAAGTTATCGAATTGATCATCCATCACCGTCTGGAACTGTGTAGCCGACCTTCCCGCTTTCAGTTCGTCGATGATATTATTCAACACTTTGAACACATTACCAGCGGCATTCGGGTAATTAAAAATATTTTGGGCATTTACGTTGGAAGTGACAAAGACATTCTGACTGACTTCGAGATTGATTGGAGAAGCATTTGTACTGACAAAGTCTCCTTTTCCACCTAGTGCATTGGCATCAAATGGAGCTTTATTCGTATCAGTTCCAGCAAAAATGTACTTGCCATTAATCTGCTGGTTTGCCAGCGTCCCCATGTGATTTTTCAGTTCCTCAATCTCCGCGCCCATCGTTTTCAAGTCATCAGGCGAGACGGCTCCATCTCCCGAGTAAACCAGCAGCTCTTTCACCCGCTTCATAATATTACCCATCTCATCCATCGTAGCATCGGTCATATCCATCCAAGACTGCGCTTCATCGACATTGCGCTTGTACTGATCATTTTCCATCAGAGAGGATCTGTAAAACATCCCCCGTGCAGCTACCACGGGATCATCAGAGGGCTTCTCAACTTTTCTTCCCGAAGAAAGCATGTGCTGCAGCTTGTCCATATTGTGCATCGAATTGTTCAGATTGCGAAGCATGTTGCTATTGAGCATGGTTTGCGTTACGCGTACTGACAAGACTCATTCCTCCTATTAGAGACCGACACGGCCCATGCCGTTGATAACTTTATCCAGCACTTCATCCATGCTCGTCATGACGCGGGCAGAAGCACTGTAGGCATGCTGGTATTTAACCATTTCAGCCATCTCTTCATCGATTGATACCCCGGAAACAGATTGGCGCTGGTTGTTGACTGTCCCCACAAGCATCTCCGCGTTCTTCTGGTTACGGATCGCTTCCTGCGCATCGATTCCCATCTGGCTGATGGTATAGCGGTAGTAGTTGTCCAAAGTAGAGCTCTCAGCCAAATCTGTAGGTCCAGTACCCGCTGCAAGTACTTTAAATTTGATCGAAGCGATTGCCAGGGCGCTTTCGTTGTTTCCTACCGGTGTCCCAGCTGCCTCTGGCTTGGCCGCTGCGATGGCATCCAGGCTTTGCATAATAGCAGGATTGACCACGATTTTAGAAGCGCCTTTTGGATAGTCCTTAGTCGCTGCGTTTGCAGCCAAGGCATCGGCATCCACGAAAAATGGAAGATCCTGCACCCCGCCATTGGCGATATCCGTAAGACTGCGTCCCGCGCGGTGGAGATCATTGATTTCTTTGGTCAGGTTGACTGCCAGAACGTCCAGCCGATTCAAAATGTTAGGGACGATTTGGTCCCGTGATTCAAGGGTTCCTGCGAGATAACCCGTTGTCGGAGTGAAAGCCGCTCCACCCAACGTGATGTTGCTTTTCCCCGTCACGGGATCTTGCGTCGCTACAAACGGCTGCGATGTCACACCAGTGACGAACGCACGCCCTTCAATGGTGATGTCAACCATGCCGTTCACCGTTTGAGTCGCTCTCACTTCTACGAGTTTAGAAAGTTTGTCGATGAGGACATCTCGTTGGTCGTACAAGTCGTTTGGGGAGTAACCATGCGGCTCCACATTCGCGATCTGACTGTTTAACGCTGCAATTTGCTGACCCAGGGAGTTGATCTCCAAGGATTTGACATTCACAACGTTGTCCAGGTCTGTCCGCACCTCTTCCAGATGCGTGTAGAGGGTATTGAAGGTATCCGCAACAGCCTTGCTGCGTTCACGGACTACTGCACGTGCAGACGTATCAGCAGGGTCCTTCGCCAGGTCCTGCCATGCTTGCCACATCTGGTCCATGACCTTCGCCAGGCCTGTATCAGACGGTTCGTTCATGATGCCTTCCAGTTTGTCCAGCGTCTCCGCGCGGGCATCCCAATAGCCTTGGCGTTTGTACTCGTTGCGGTATTGGATGTCGAGGAATTCTTCCCGCAGTCGCTGAATGCTGTCCGCACGAACTCCTGTCCCCATGAGTCCGGCTTCTACCCCCGCTTGAAGGCCGACATAAGGGAGGCCGTTCGTTGTCACCATATTGACTCGTTGCCGACTATATCCTTCTGTATTTGTATTGGCGATATTGTGACCTGTCGTATTCAATGCCGCCTGTTGAGCAAACAAACCGCGTTTGCTTACTTCCAGGCCGTGAAAGGTAGATCGCATCCTAGCACCTCTTTTTATGCTTTTTTATTGAAAAAATTCCGATTCGCCTGCTTGATATCATGGGTTGGTTTTCCGTAGATATAATCATCCTCAGGCGTATCCGTGATCAAATCCAGCGTCATGTTCACAAAAGAAAGGGATTGCTTGAGCAATTGCTGATTCAGCTCATTGGCATCTCGCAATTCCCCTACGATCCGACTCAGTTCTTCGCGGTACGTTGAGAGGCGCTGCTTCTCTTCCGCGCTGGTCGTCAACTTGATCAATTCAGCCAACGTACCTTCCTGCAAGGTAAATCCCTTTTCACTGGAAAGCTCTCGCACGGCGTTTTGCCGCGCCGTCTCCGCAGCCGTTACCCCTTTGATCAGCTTTTGTTCCTGTCGGGTAATAGCCACCAGCTCGTCGATCTCACCTTTGATCAGTATCTGCATCTTCTGCTCGGCCAGGGTATACATGGCTTTGTGCAGTTGGATCAAGTTGTCGAGCAGATCGTAGAGTGTCTCCATCTTCGTCATGTTGTTCCCTCAGCTTCCTCGAAGAAGTGTGCTACCATTTTTTCCAAAAGGAAAGGAACTTGTCCGCGATTTTCTCGCTAGGCACATGGTACGTGCCTTCCTGAACCTGTTTGCGCAGCTGCTCTACCTTTTCGCGGCGCGCAGGAGCATTCGGGTCTTCGATTTGTTTCAGCATCTCCATGGCCTCTGTAGAAATTTTCACTTCATCTTTTCCCATCGCCATTTTTCCTTTTTTGCTCACTGATGCGGTACCCGTCTTATTGTATGCCTGAATCATCCCTGTACGATTGGGTTCATGTATTCGCATGCGAAACC
Source organism: Brevibacillus sp. AY1 (assembly GCF_029870785.1). Lineage (NCBI taxonomy): Bacteria > Bacillati > Bacillota > Bacilli > Caryophanales > Paenibacillaceae > Brevibacillus > Brevibacillus sp. AY1. The sequence goes on along the minus strand of NZ_JAFLPN010000017.1, from coordinate 1,803 downwards.
ATCCTCTCAAGCGATCGGTTCTTCCTGATCGCCTTCTGTAGGTAAAATAAAATAAAACCGACGATACTTCTTAGTAGTATCATCGGCAATTTCGTTTCTAACGATTAGTTCTTTTCTTTGAAAACTATCTAAGTCAGGCGAGGTACTCCTACTTCATATAAGTGGGTGAATCGCTTTTCTTTTTGCCTGCTTTTGTATATAATTAAAACAAGAACAAATGTTCCTATTTAGGGATATAGGAAAAAGGAGGTGAAAAAACATGAAAGGCAAAAGTTCCTACCAAACCTACCAGATTTGGATCAAACCAGGCCATCGGCTGTTTCCATATTTTCAAGGGATGTGTCAACAAGCCAAAGGTTTGTATAACACCACGAACTTTTACATCCGACAGGTGTATACCGCAGTGACCCAAGAGAAGGGGCTTCAACCACTTCAACAGGAGGTGATGGATGCATTGATTCGGCATATTGATGCTATCAACGACAACCAGCTTCTCGCCTATCAGAAGAAACAAGAAAAGGAATGGTTGAAACCTTTAGAACAACGCAAAGAAGTCCATGCCAACCTCTTTTCTCTTCCGACGAAAGCGAATGCAATGATCACCTATCCCTTTCTCGATGCGTTATTTAAAGCGATAGGGCAAGAAAATTATCGTTCCTTGCCTGCGCAAAGCAGTCAAAACATCATGAAAGTCGTCTTTCAAAATTGGAAGAGCTTCTTCGCCTTGCGGAAGAAGTGGCGCGATCATCCTGTTTCTTTGACAGGAGAGCCGCGTATTCCGAAGTATTGCCGTACTTCGCAAAAAGAAGTGATTTTCACCAACCAGGATTGTAAAATCAAAAATCAGCGGTTCTTAAAGCTTCCCTATACGAAGCAACGCTTGAATATCGGCAAAGTGGGTTATACCAACGGAAAGCTGATGCAAGTTCGTGTTATTCCATCCTATGGACGTTATGTGGTCGAGCTGATCTTCACCTGCGAAGAACAGCTACAAGTGCATCCCACGCATCGGGTGATGGCGATGGATCTGGGCATTGATAACCTGGCAACCATTGTGACCAATACAGGCAGAACGCCAACATTGGTCAAGGGCAAGGTCGTCAAATCGATCAATCAGTATTACAACAAGCAGAAGGCGCACTATCATAGCATTTTGCGGCAAGGAAAGAAAGCGTACGAAGGTCAAATGACTTCGCAGCGCTTGGAACGTTTACATCGTAAACGATTTCTGAAAATCAAGGATTTCTTTCATAAAGCGAGTTATGCCATCATGGGAATCGCTTTGCAAGAGCGGATTGGAACCATTGTCATTGGTCACAACAAGCAATGGAAAAGCGAAGCCAACATGGGCAGGCGAAATAATCAGTCGTTTTGCCACATTCCGCATCATCTACTCATCCAGATGATTCTGTACAAAGCAAAACGCTTGGGCATTTCGACCGTCGTGCGAGAAGAATCGTACACCTCAAAGGCAAGCTTTCTAGATTGTGATGATATTCCCGTATATGGGGAAAGTGATACGAAAAAGCTCTTCTCGGGAAGACGGATCCACCGTGGCATGTATCGCTCTGCAACAGGCATGTGCATCAACGCTGATGTGAATGGTGCATACAACATTTTGCGAAAAGAAGTTCCAACGGCATTTGCTAATGGAATAGAGGGGTTGGACAGCCTTATGGCTGTCGCAGTGTCAACTCCGCTTGTGTTAAGCGTCCGATAAGGACGAGACAATCGGGTAGGAGGCTACCCATTATTTGAGTAGCCGACCTCCCACACCACCGTACGTACCGTTCGGTATACGGC
>NZ_JAFLPN010000016.1:0-87771 GCF_029870785.1 Brevibacillus sp. AY1 | reverse complement strand
GCACGAAAACACCTGAATACCGAAGATTATGATGATTTTGAATGCTGTGAAAAAATTAATGCAACGCTAGTGATCCGCTGATTCAAAAAATATTTCAGGAATTGGATGTACCTGTCACTAAAGAGATCAAACCTTGATTGGATGGGGAGTGGAAATGTGGAGACACCACTATCGTTTGCCGTCTACTTTCTTTACTTCATATGCGGAGTGACGGTGCTTGGCCTGATCTTGCTCTTGGCTCTGAAGCTTCGGCACATTGCTGCAGATAAACAGGAGAAGACGTGTCTGGAAAAATACAAAGACTACTTTATCTACTTGCAGGCCTATGGAGAAGAAGAGGAACGCCTGAAACTGCCACCCGGCAATCTCACACGAAGGGAAAAGCAGATTATCCAGAAAAAGCTGTTTGAGCTTCTGGAGCGTTTTACCGGGATTCACCGTCAAAAGCTGATCGTGCTCTGTGTGGACATGGGCTTGGAAGAACTGGATTTAAACCGGCTGAACAGCTGGTGGAAATGGACGAAGATCGACGCTGCCTTCAATCTCGGTATGATGCGCTCCGGGAAAGCGGTAGAAGGGCTCCTTCGCCTGCTGAAAAAAAGCGACTTCGATTCTACCATTTTCATCATCTCCCGTGCGATCGCCAAATGTGCGCGGAGCGAGAAGGATTTGCGCCAGATGGTGGAGCTGTTGGCTGCTCATCGGAAAAATTGCCACCAGTTGATCGTCGATATTTTGGGCGACAGTCATCTGGATACAGGGCCCTTGCTCGTCTCTTTCCTGAAGGAAGAGGATGCCGATCTGATCAAGATTGGATTGATTGGTCTGTCTGCCCACGCACAGCCCAATATGGACCCGATCCTGCATGCGCTCGTTGATTCGGCTGACAAGGAAGTCAGGATCAAGGTCGTCAAGCTGCTGTGCCGCGACGTGCGCTACCTCACTGCGAAGAATGTCAATCTGTTCATGACGCATCCTGATTGGGAGCTGCGTTCGATCATGGCAAAAGCGATTGGAGCCTTGGGATTGTCACAGTATATTCCATTGCTGAAGCGAGCAGTCAAAGATCCGCACTGGTGGGTCGCGCACAACAGTACGAACAGTTTGGCACAGCTGCAAGTAGAAGGCTTCATGGCACTGTGCGCAATTATGGAGGAGGAGCAGGACAGCCGCATCCGTGAGATGGCCCATCAGGTGGTCCAAAAAGAGCTGGAGCGGGGGAGACATAACCTGGTCGATTTGGATCAGCAGATCAGCTACAACCAAAAACTCTATTTCTACCAAAAGTGGAACAAGAAATCGATGAAAACGGTCCATGCACTGGAAAAGTAGGCTGAAGGGAGGATGTTATGAGAGAGTTCTTGCTTTACTACGGGATATTCGCCACCTATTACGTCATCGTCATCAACTCGCTGTACTTCATCATTATGATGTTCTCGTTCAAGAGCATCATGAGCATTCTCAAAAGCTCCCTGTACTCGCGCTTTCAGGCTTTGTCCGGCTCCAAGCATGTACCGCCGATCTCGATCCTGGTACCTGCGTACAACGAGGAGTTGACGATTATTGAGAACGTCAGGTCCTTGCTGTCACTCCATTATCCCGAGTACGAGGTTATCGTGGTCAACGACGGTTCTGGTGATGAGACCCTTCAGGTGTTGATTGAGGAATTCAAGCTTCAGGAATCGAGCAACGCGGTCATTCAGCCTGTTCTGAATACAGGGAATGTACGAGGGATTTACCATAATCCCGCTTACCCCAATCTTTATCTGATCGATAAGGAAAACGGCGGTAAGGCAGATTCGCTCAACGCAGGGATCAACCTTTCCCACTACCCGTTGATTGCGTCCATCGATGCCGATTCGCTTTTGGAAAAGGATGCATTGATTCGCATTGCTCGCGTCTATATGGAAAATCCCGAGGAAACGGTGGCAATAGGCGGAGATATTCGCATTGCCAATGGCTGCAAAATCGAGGACGGAATCGTCAGCGAGATTCGCCTGCCTAACAAGTTTTTGCCGATGATGCAATCGGTGGAATACCTCAAGGCATTTTTGGGAGGACGAATCGGGTGGAGTGCGATCAATGGCTTGATTATCGTCTCCGGTGCTTTTGGCGTTTTTCGCAAGGATTATGTGATTAAGGTAGGCGGCTATCGCGAGGGCTACCCAGGTGAGGATATGAATATCATCATCAAACTGCACAAGTACATGCTGGAAAACAACCTGCCCTATCGCGTCGCATTTTGCCCGGATGCAGTCTGCTGGACACAGGCTCCAGACACGTGGAAGATCCTGGGCAGTCAACGCCGCAGATGGGGTCGAGGAAACCTGAAAAACATGATTGAGTACGGTAAAAACATGGTGCTTCGACCCAAGTACAAAATATTTGGATTAGTGACATTGCCGTACAATATCCTTTTTGAAACACTAAACCCTTACTTCCGCATCACGGGATTATTGGCCCTGATCGGCTATGCCTTGATGGATATGACCAACGTAGATGTGTTGCTGCTCTACGGGTCACTCAACATCGTCTATGGGTTGCTGCTTGGAATAGGTGCGCTGCTGCTGGAAGAAATCGCGTTTCGGCGTTATCCGCGGTTTCAGGATATCGTCAAAATGCTTTTCTATACCATTCTGATGTTCTTCGGCTACCGACAGATTGGCGTGGTCTGGAGATTCCTCGGTCATATCGAATACATGCGAAATAACAACTCGTGGGGAACGATGACCCGAACCAGTTGGAAAGTCGAAGAGAACAAAACCATTTCAAGTCTGGAGGTAAGAGGATGAGTAATCTCGTAGCGACACTCTATCAGCTGATTGAAGCTTCGGAATCAAGTCATTTCCGATGCGGCATTATCCTGGTGAGCTGCAAGGATTTGAGCGTGGAAGGATTGGAGACTGTCAAAAGAGATTTAGCTCACAACAGCTCCAAAGAAGAGGCGCATTACGCTTTTGACCAAAACACGCAAGTACTGAGCATCTTTTTAAAGCATCAAAAGCTGAGCGATACCCATTTTCATGCGCTCCTGGTGAAGGATTATCTGCAGAACGCGAATCTTCTGGCTGGCAGCTTGCTGATCGCCAGCTTCGAGGAGTGCACGCGAGCGACAGGTCAACTGCTGCGAAGCATGCATCATGCTGTGATGGAGCTAGCCGGGGTTGGTGAGATCAAGCTGTTTGATCCCCAAGCAGAGGATGCTGGGGATAGTGCAGCCAGCATATTGCTCGTCAATCATGACGAGGCCGTCAACGAGTTCCTGAGCATTTATCTGGAGAGAAAAGGCTACCAGGTAATCGTCGCCAATGACGGTGTGGACGGGGTTCAGAAATACCAGGAGATGACCCCAGATCTGGTCATCACAGACCTGAACCTGCCGATCATGAATGGCTATCAGATGATAGAGAGGATCAAGCATTCGGATGCTGAGAGAGGCAGCAAGATCGTCATTCTCACAGACAAACGCTTGGAAGAAGACGTGAAAAAATCATTTGCACTCGGTGCCTCCGACTACATAACGAAACCTTTTTCACCGGTTGAATTGGCGGCACGAGTAAAGCGATTGATTTCATAAAGAGAGCCAAAGGGGAGAGCCGAGTATGGGGAGATTCGAGGAATTGCAGAAAAAAATTGTGGATAGAACAGCAAAGGTTGGTGTGATCGGACTTGGATATGTTGGTTTGCCACTTGCTGTAGAGACCATCAAGGGCGGCTATACCGTCGTCGGGATCGATCTGCATCCAGGGAAAATCGATAGTTTGAAAGCAGGCGTATCCTACGTTCAGGATATTTCCAATGAGACCTTGCAGGAATGCCTGGCAACGAAACGTTTTTATCCAACAACGGATTACAGCGCCATTGAAAATCTGGATGCAGTCAGCATTTGCGTCCCTACTCCGCTCAGTCCCAATCAGGACCCCGACACATCGTACATTACCAATGTTGTCAATCAGCTGAAGAAGTACATGAAACAAGGGATGCTGATTACATTGGAGAGCACCACCTATCCCGGCACGACGGAAGAGCTGATTCAGTGGGAGCTGGAAAAGCTGGGGTATCAGGCGGGAGAAGACTTTTTCCTCTGCTATTCGCCAGAACGGGTAGACCCGGGAAATCGAAATTTCAACACGCACAACACGCCGAAAATCATCGGTGGCACAACGCCGAAATGCATCGAGCTGGGCACGGCCCTCTATGGCAATCTGGTGAAGACCGTGGTTCCGGTATCCACACCAAAGGTAGCGGAAATGTCCAAGCTTTTGGAAAACACCTTCCGCAGTGTCAACATCGCCTTTATGAACGAAATGGCGTTGATGTGCGACAAAATGGGCATCAACGTGTGGGAAGTGATCAAGGCTGCATCGACAAAGCCATTCGGATACATGCCGTTTTATCCAGGCCCAGGCATCGGTGGTCATTGCATTCCACTTGATCCGATGTACCTGTCCTGGAAAGCAAAAGGCTTCCGTTTTCACAGTCAGTTCATTGATATCGCGCAATCCATCAATGACAGCATGCCGGATTATGTCCTGCACAAGACCGTACAGGTGCTGAATCTGTACGCAAAATCGATCAACAGCTCCAAAATTCTCATCTTGGGAATGGCATACAAGCCAGACGTAGACGATCTTCGCGAGTCGCCTGGGCTGGAACTCTATGAGCAGTTCAAGAAAAACGGAGCTACCGTGGACTATTATGATCCGCATGCCAAACACTTCGTGAACAAGGCTGGACAATCTGTCCATTCTATCGACTACGATCTGGAACGGTTCCGCACCTATGATTGCATGGTGCTCATCACTAATCACAAAAGCTTTGATTATCAGGAGCTTGCTGATCTGGGAGTGGCTGTTATCGATACGCGCAATGCATTTGAAGGTGTGGAAGGCTCCCACATTTACAAGATCGGGATGGCTGTTTCGGTCCCGCAACAAAAGGAAATCGTCAGCCTGCTCGCCTAGACGACAGGCTTGACGATTCGGCCTGAACTTAAGGGAGGTAAGCATAACATGTGTGGAATTATGGGCTATATCGGATATAGAGAGGCACAGCCTCTATTGATACACGGTCTGAGAAAACTCGAATATCGCGGCTATGATTCTGCCGGGATTGCTGTATGCGATGGAGAAAAAATCGCGGTCAGCAAAGCGAAGGGACGAATTGATGTTCTGGATCAGCACGTGCAAAAAGCAAGTCTCTCAGGAACGATGGGTATCGGCCACACCAGATGGGCGACACATGGACGTCCGTCAGATGAAAACTCCCATCCGCATACGGACGAAACAGGCAAATTTGTGCTCGTTCACAATGGCATTATCGAAAACTACCTCGATATCAAAGAAGAGTTGAGCAATGAAGGCATTGTGTTTTCATCGGAGACGGATACCGAAGTGATAGCCCACTTGCTAGCCAAGCACTACGACGGCGATCTCGTCGCGGCAGTCAGACAGGTAGCTGGAAATATTCGCGGAGCTTACGCACTGGCAGTCATGAGTGAGTACGAACCCGACAAGCTCGTTGCAATCCGCTATGCCAGTCCTTTGATCATCGGTGTGGGTGACAATGAAAAGTTCATTGGCTCCGACATCCCGGCTATTCTGGAGCATACACGTGATGTCTACGTCATGGAGGATGGCGATCTGGCCATCCTGACCCCGGATTCACTGCTGCTACAGGATATCGATACCGGTCAGCCGATCGACCGCAAACAAATCCGGATTGAATGGGACAAGGAACAAGCTGAAAAAGACGGCTTTGATCACTACATGCTCAAGGAGATCCATGAGCAGCCGCGTTCACTTCGCAATACGATGGCAGGACGGATCGACGAAGCCAAGCGGGAAATTGCGATGCCAGACCTGGGGCTTTTGCCGGAAGCTGTGAAGGAGATCGAGAAAATCTATATCGTGGCTTGCGGTACCGCTTATCACGCGGGCATGATCGGGAAGCACGTGTTTGAAAGTCTGGCGCACATCCCGGTCGAGGTGGATGTCGCCTCCGAGTTTCGCTACCGCAATCCGCTTTTCTCACAGAAAATGCTCACTGTCGTCGTGAGTCAATCCGGTGAGACGGCAGATACCCTGGCTGCGCTGCGTGAAGCACAGCGAAACGGCTCCCGCGTATTGGCAATCACCAACGTCGTGGGAAGCTCCATCGCGCGCGAGGCAGATTACGTCATCACGACAAACGCCGGACCGGAGATCGCAGTAGCCTCGACCAAAGCCTATACGTCTCAGGTCATTGCCTTTTATTTGCTGGGTCTGTACTTTGCCCAGGTAAAACAGACCATTGCTGCAAATGAAAGAGAGGCTCTGCTGCATGCGATGACCCAGCTGCCTGACCAGGTGGAGAAAATCTTGACGCATGCGGATGAAATTCGCGCGTATGCAGCATCTATCAAAGATGAAAGCCAGATGTTCTTTATCGGTCGCGGTCTCGATTACGCCGTTTCTCTGGAAGGCTCTCTGAAGCTGAAGGAAATTTCCTACATCCATTCGGAAGCCTATGCGGCAGGAGAATTGAAGCACGGGACCCTGGCCTTGATCGAAGAAGGGACACGCGTGGTTGCGCTGTCTACCCAAGCCCATTTGCACGAAAAAATGGTCAGCAATATTACAGAGATCAAAGCCAGAGGAGCGGTCGTATTGGGCATAGCGCTAGAAGACAACATGGAATTGCACCGCTCAGTGGATGACGTATGCCTGATCCCGGCGACGCACCCGCTCCTAGCACCGATCCTGAGTGTCATCCCGCTCCAGCTTATCTCGTATTACACGGCTGTAGCTTTGGGTAATGATGTGGATCGGCCTCGCAATCTGGCCAAGAGTGTAACGGTCGAGTAGCGTTTTCCAAAGGACGGTATTCACAATAAGACGACGAGGAGGTCCGTCACATGAGCAACTCGGATGGAAGGTTGAATCAGGAGACCCTGCTTCAGATCATGCTTCAGGCTTATCAGCTTGGCATGCAGAAAAAAGAGATCGATTCCCGCATGATCATCGACAGTTTAACCACTGCATTGAAACCGTACTTCCCGCAGGAGGAGCAAGTGGGGCGGGCCACTCTCAGCACGAGAAGTCAACAGGAGGCGATTGGATGAGTGTTCATGCTGTAGTTCTGGCAGCCGGAAAAGGCACGCGTATGAAGTCAAACCTCTACAAAGTCATGCATCCCGTATGCGGAAAACCGATGATCGAGCATGTGGTTGATCTGCTGGAGGATATGGCCTTGAGTCATCTGGTCGTCGTCATCGGGCACGGCGCAGAAGCTGTGAAGGAACACTTGGGAGCAAGAGTAGAGTACGCATTCCAACCGGAGCAGCTGGGGACGGCCCACGCCGTATCGATGAGCAGTCCAATCCTGCAAGACAAAGAAGGAGTGACCATTGTCCTTAATGGAGATACCCCGTTAGTCAGAAAAGAGACACTGCAAAAGCTGGTTCTCCACCATTTGAGCAAGCAGGCAGCTGCTACCGTACTGACCTCCATCGTAGACGATCCTACCGGATATGGACGAATCATCCGTGATGAAAACGGAGACGTGCGAAAAATCGTCGAAGAGAAAGATGCAACCCTAGGACAAAAAAAAGTGTGCGAGATCAGCACGGGTATCTTTTGCTTCGACAATCAAAAGCTGTTCCAGAGCTTGCCGCAGATCAAGAACGACAACGCCCAGGGAGAGTACTACCTCCCCGATGTCATCGCGATTTTGCAGGAGCAATCCTGCACCGTATCCGCCTGCATCTGCGAAGATCCTGATGAGGGAACAGGTGTGAACGATCGCATCCAGCTTGCCCATACGGAAAAGCTGCTCCGCAAGCGGATCAATGAAGGACATATGCGCAACGGCGTCACCATTATTGATCCAGCCACGACGTACATTGAGGCGGATGTGCGAATTGGACAAGATTCGGTGATCTATCCGGGCAGCTTTATATGCGGAAACACGCGGATCGCGGAAGGCTGCAGAATCGGTCCTCATGTACATCTGACTGATTGTCAGGTGGATCAGGGGGTAAACCTTTCCTTTTCCACGGTGGCGGGGAGCGCGATTCATGCACAGGCTTCTGTCGGACCCTATGCCTATATCCGTCCGGGATCAGACGTCGGCGTTGGAGCGAAAGTCGGAGATTTCGTGGAGTTGAAGAACACACGTCTTGGCGATTATTCCAAGGTGTCGCATCTCTCGTACCTGGGAGACAGTGAGGTAGGCAGCCATGTCAACATCGGATGCGGAACCATTTCGGTGAACGATGACGGGACAACTAAACAGAAGACGACGATTGAGGATCATTCCTTTATCGGCTGCAATGTCAATCTGATCGCTCCGGTAACGGTCGGGGCAGGTGCATACGTAGCAGCGGGCTCTACGATCACAGACCACGTCCCGAGCAAAGCGTTGGCGATAGCCAGAGAGCGGCAAGTGAACAAGGAAAACTACCGCAAAAAAGTGGAGATGACCTAGGCAGGATGACCAGAACGTGGCTAGGGCGAACAAGCCTCCGCAAAAAACGGTTATGGCTGCCGCTGCTGCTCACTTTGCTGCTGATTTTCCTGTCCGTGGTCGCGCAAAGACCAACGCTGACCAAGGCGACATGGATATGGGATGCCCAACTGATCGCTTCCCAGCCAGAGGAAATCGTTGCCTTTGCCAAACAGAACCAGATCAACCTGATTTATTTGCAAATCAAGCCAGTCGAGATCTCTCCTCGGGACTACCGCACCTTCAACCGGCTCGCGAGTCGCGCAGGGATCAAGGTCGAGGCGCTAAGCGGAGATCCCAATTGGGTGTTTACACGCAATCGCGACAGTATCGGCGACCTCATCGCTTGGGTAAAGGCGTTTAATAACAGGGCAGCGGAAGACGAACGATTTCAGGGCATTCATGTCGATATTGAGCCGTATCTCCTTCCTGAATGGAAGAAGGAGAGGGACGGTGTCGTGCTTCAATGGATGAAGAATATGGAGTATCTGGTCGCTGAGACGAAAAAGGACACCAGTCTGTTGGTCAGCGCGGATCTTCCCTTTTGGATTGATTCGGTCCATGTCCCTGGAACACAAGAACCATTGAGCAGCTGGATGCTTCAAAGGCTGGACAGCATCACGCTGATGGCCTATCGCAATTTCGCAGATGGACCCAATGGCATCTTGAGCATCGTGGAAAAAATCGTCGACGATGCGAACGACCAGAAGCAAAGATCGGTCGTTGTTGGGGTCAACATCCTGGATTCCGGGGAAGGGGCTCACGTCAGCTTTCATGAGCGTGGAACGGAGGAAATGATGAGCGAGCTGGCAATCCTGCACCGGGCACTTGCTGACAACCCAGGTTATGGCGGCAGTGCAATCCATGATTATGAAAGCTGGAAGCAGGTAAGTCAAAGAGAGGAGAAGCTGTGATGAATGAAAGCCAAGAGCCTAACATTTAGCTTTCTCTGCCTCACGATCGGCTTTTTATTCGGCTTTTCCTCAGCGGATCAGAAGAGTAAAGCCACCTGGATCTGGCAGTCTGAGAAGATCGGGGAGGAGAGACAGGAGATACTCGATTTTTCCAGAGAGAACAACATCGATATCATCTACTTGCGCTTTGACATGTCCAGATCCTTTGCCTATTACCGTTCCTTCATCAGTGAAGCGTATGCGCAAGGGATCAGGGTCCATGCGGTAGCGGGTCATCCGGCCTGGGCATTGGAGGCACACCAGGCGCGAATGCTGCAAATCGTCGATTGGGTGAAGGAGTACAACCAAGAGGCATCCACGGAAGAACGCATTCACGGGATTCAATTGGATATTGAGCCGTACCTGCTGAAGCAGTGGAATCAAGATCGTGCACAGGTCGTGCGTGAATGGCAAACCAACATGCGTGTATTCACAGAAGCAGTCAAGCAGGACTCCGTTCTGGAGACAAGTGCCGCATTGGCGTTTTGGCTCGACGAAATTCCTTCTGAGGACGGAGAGGAAGCGCCTCTTTCCACCTGGATGATTCGTCAATTCGATACGCTTGCGATCATGGCTTACCGAGACCAGATGACGGGTCCCAACGGTATTCTGTCATTGATAGAGTCAGAGATGGAGGATGCTGACCGGATGGGCAAAAAGATGCTGGTAGCTGTTAACCTCAAACACATGGACGAGGACCATACGACGTTCGCAGAAGAGGGGACGGACGAGATGGAGAAGCAGCTGGAGCTTTTCCCGCAACACCTGGAACAGCATCCCTCCTACGCAGGAGTAGCCATTCACGACTACAGGTATTGGAAGGAGCTAGCCCCTGCTACGATTCCTCCAGAAAAGCCTTCCCACTATCTGGGTACGTACATTTGGCGGGCAGAGCTGCTGCATACAGAAAAAGAGGAAATTCTCGCTTTTACCAAAGAGCATGATATCAACCTCTTGTACATACGGATCGATATGAGCTTATCCACCTCCAAATACCGTGAATTTATTCAGGAAGCGAGAGCTGCAGGAATAGAGGTTCACGCGATGGGAGGACATCCGATCTGGGCTCTGGAGGAGAGTCGCGGCAAGATTCTCAGATTGGTCAAATGGGTTAAGCAGTATAACGAGAGTGTAGGTGAGGATGAGCGATTTGAAGGTGTTCATCTGGACATCGAGCCTTACGTCATGCCGATTTGGCGTACAGACAAAGAAGGACTGCTGCGCCAATGGATGGAGAACATCCAGGCTTTTGTTCAAGAGATGGAACAAAGTTCAAAGCTGAAAACAAGCGTCGACTTAGCCGCCTGGCTGGATAATTCGCCGACTCCCGGACAGACAGACTTGCCATTCAGCCATTGGATGATCAGTCAGCTGGACCACACGACGATGATGGCATTCCGTGATTTCGCAGAGGGACCCGGCGGTATATTGAGTCTGGTGGACAGTGAAATCAAGTACGCGGAGAGCATTGGTAAAGAAGTGATTGTCGCCGTCGAAATGAAAGAGAGTCATGAAGGCAAGTACGTATCCTTCTACGAGGAAGGAAAAGCGGAGATGATGAAGCAGCTTGACCTCGTGACGCGAGCGCTGCAAGTGTATTCTTCCTTTAAAGGTATTGCCGTTCACGCTTATGAATACTGGAAACATGCAAAAGAATAATTCTTCCGGGCAGTAACCTGGCGTCTCCTGTTGTACAATAAGGAAAAGGCAACAGGAGAGGATACAAGACCATGCGTGATGTGCCGAACCGTTATCAGGGACTGCCTCCTCGAACATCAGACATGCTGTACAATATCGTCCGTAAGTTTTACCGAGGTGCTGTCAGCCACTACGATCTGATTCAGGAAAAAAAAGAAGAGGTGCGCGTTGCCTGTCAAAAGAGTCACGGGAACCAAAATGATGCGCAACTGCTTCAAGCGCTGACGACCTTGTTTCTGGAGTTTCATTTTTATGTGACCTGCTGGCTGCAGATCGAGCTTGCCTTGTACCGATTGGCGAAGAAGGATGAGGCGTTGGCTATGGTCCGGGAGGCGTTTTTGCCGGTGTTGGAAAAGCATCTGGTAGTCAGAGAACAGCTCGAGCAAACAGAAGCGTGTGTCCGTGGGCAGCTCGCACAAGAAGAGGATATCGCCACCTTGATCGATCAGGATGCCTACCGCTTTGGCGCGATCACATTTACGGTGGATGAACAAAGCTTGCAGAGCCTACATGCCTTATATCAAGCGATTCAAGCGGCTCGACAGGAAGCTGCGGAAAATGAGGGTGTTCCGAAAGTAGAGTAATGTTCAACAAAACGCTTGAACAGCAAGAAGATTCGATACGACATGTACTGGAAAATGAGGGGCGAAAGGTCAAGGAATTCAAACGAAGCGACGATGACTATATCGATGATATTCTCATGTACAAATTTGTATAGAAAAAAGGAGGTTGCCTGCAAGCCTGAAGACTTGCGACAACCTCCTTTTCATTCCACACGGAAGAAATCTCCATTGAGGTATGCTTACCTGATCTTAGAAGCTGCCTGGAAAGATCGAGCCTGTATGCGCTGGAGCTTGTCCTGCATTCAGGGAGCGCACCTCTTGCACGTTTGTACCAGCAAAGTTCGGTGAGAAGACCGATTGTGCGCCTGCTCCGAACGGGCTTGAATAAGCTTGGAGCTGCTGTGGCTGCTGGGAGTAGTACGACTGTTGCTGTTGGTATCCGCCAGACATTAGAGACGGGGAGGAGTAACCCGCTTGATTGTTTTGACGAACCTCCTGTGCATTGGTACCTGCGAAGCCAGGGGAGAACACGCTTCCGGTGCCGGCACTGAATGGCTGAGCTTGCATCTGGGCTGCGTAACCGATGCTGTTTTGTCCAGCATAGCCAGTGTTATTGCGAGCTTGAACCTCTTGTGTATTGGTACCCGCAAAGCCCGGGGAGTAAATGCTTCCAACTCCTCCGCTGTAGAGCTGAGCTTGGCCTTGGGCAGCGTATCCGCTTTGCATAGGCAGTGCGTTCATGCTGCTGTAGCCGGTGTAGCTGCTGTTGTTGCGGGCTTGGACCTCCTGCGTGTTCGTTCCGGCGAAGCCAGGAGAGAAGATTGAGTTAGCCTGCATGCCGTAAGATGGCTGGAAGGCAGCCTGGTTTTGCTGGAAGCCACCCATTTGTGCTTGTTGATAGTTTTGCTGTGGAGCGGCATAGCCAGCGTTGAGCTGTCTTACCTCTTGCGTGTTGGTGTTTGCAAAGCCTGGCTGAAACATCGATTGTGCTGAAGCGCTGCCAAGGTTTCCGCTGTACGACATCGTTCCGTATGTAGGGGTGATAGATGTCTGAGTGTGGCCACCTTGATTCCAGTGCTGCACCTCTTGTGTGTTGGTGCCGGCATAGCCTGGCTGGAACATGGAATTGGCAGATTGCGGAATGCTGGATAGTTGATTTTGCTGATTAGTCATCATGTTGTTGATTGTGTTGTAGGTCATGATTGACCACCTCCTGCCATTACTTTTTACCAAGGATTGCAAGCTGATACATGAATGAACATAGCAAGAGAATTTCAAAAACTTGGTCTATCCATCCTTGAAATCACCCTCTTGTACCATCAAAAAACATGCCGGTCCATTAGCCGGCATGTTCCTGCAAATCCTCTGGTTTCCAATGACCATGAGCAAGCCATAGGGTTGGCTTGCCAGTCGGCCCGATCGAAGCTTTTACCAGTTCAAACCCCAGGCTTCGAAATAAAGCCAGGCTTGCTTCATTATCCATCGCGACTCGCACGTACAATTTGGGCAATAGCTGACATGTATATGCAGTCAAGGATTTGCCAATTCCGCGATGGCGGTATCGTTTGTCTACGACGAGAAAGGAGTGCTGCAAACCGAACCGGCAGACTGCGAACAAACCGACTACCTGCTTGCCGCGCATGGCCAGCACCAGACTGGATTCATGAGATGAGAGCATCTTGGGCTTTAGCTTGTCGAGCCAATCCAGAGCTTGCTTGGTGATCCGCCGATCTCCTTCCTGTCGGACAAAACGAAGCAGGGTGGCTTGCGATTCAGCCAATGCTTGTGGGGGTAATTGTAGGTATTTCAGTTTCATAGTCCTCTATCCTGCCTGTAATCCACGTCCGTTTTGCAAACGGGAGACGTATTGTGCGTAATGAATCAGATTGGAAAGGGAAAGCCGACGTATTGCGGGTTCATCGAATTTTTCCGGTTTTGCATTGGCTTCGAAAAACCAGATACTCCCATCGGTAGTCAGCCCCAAATCCATCGACATCTCGGCCAGATCCTTGATCTCATTGTGCAAGGAACCGGCTATGGTGAGGGCGGTCTGATGGATGCTCTCCTCTACTTTTTGCGCGTCATCTGGAAACAGCGCTTGTAGAACGCTGGAAAGAGAGTGGATGGAGCCGCCGCGAGGAACATGGGTCGTGATGCTCTGGGAACCTGCTCGTCGGATTCCGACCCCTGTCACACCCCACTCACCTTTGCCGTCTTTTTGGACGAGAACGCGCAGGTCAAAAGGCTTTCCACGATAGCGCGCCCGTCTGATTCCTTGCTGCATAATGTATTTCTTTTGCCGCACATGCCCTTTTACGTACTTCCAAAGATCCTCCAGATTGGAAAAACGGCGTGTGATGGCTTTATAGTCTTTTAGGCGCTGGACACGCCAGCCTTCGTTTTTGTACTCAATTCTCATGATTCCTTCGCCTGCTTTGCCACGAACGGGTTTGAGGTACACAAAGTGATGCTCGGAGCAAAAATGGCGGAAGCGGGCAAGTGTATCGAGTTTCTTGGTGTCAGGGAGATTGGGCTGGACTTCAGGGTATTCCTTCAAGATCGAAAATAGCTCCTGCTTATCAAAGAAACAGCGATTGAATAGAGTTACATTGGGCATCTCATTCACTTTCTCCAAGGTTTGGCGCACTTTTGTCTGCTGCTCTGCCTTTCGCGTAGGTATGCGGTTGTAGATCACATGCGGAAAGGGCATCACCACGTTCTGCCAGGTGTGATCTCGATCGTTGTACAGAAAACCGCGAACTCGCTTTTTCTCCCAATTGATGCCTTGGGGGGTGAAGACGAACACCAATGCACCCCATTTTTTCCCCGATAAACAGATATCTCTGAAGTTATCCCGATTCCCGACGAAAGTAGCCCCTTCTCCGACAGTCAGGATGCCAAGGATCGGTCCAATTCGCAGTGAATGGTTGATCATCTTCCAGTTGATCCGGGTGCGGATGCGACCAGGCTGTTGACTAGGGAGCCCTGTGTACAGCCGTTTTTGCTGAGAGAAGGGACCCAGACTGGCGATCAGTGGCTTGCCTCCACGTTTTGCTAATGCTTGACGCGGAAGCTGGACAAACCACTTGCCGCTGGGGAGGATGGTCAGCCACCCGGAGCGCAATTGAGGCATGGGTGTTCCTCCTTCCGTAAAAAACTATTATCGTGGACAGTTCCAGTTACCTTGCCAAGCGTCACAGAAATGATAAGCGAGTGCTTATCATTTCTGTGCGTGTCGGACATCGGTCAAAAATTGGCCAGGTAGCAACTGTAATCCACGAGGAGCTTGCGGGATTCCTGATCAGCATGCTTCAGCCTTGCGTGCTTGAAGATCGAACGACCTGGCTTGGAATTGGCTTCGAACATCCAGACGTGGCCGTGTGTGTCGATACCCATATCCAGGCCTAATTCACCCAGATCCATTCCTTTCGCTTGTTCGATTGCTTGTGCCAGACGAATGGACGCATCCTTGATCCGCTCCGTCATCAGGGCTTTTTGCCTTCCGAACAGATGGGTCAGCAGTTCGTCCCCGGGGATCACGGTCCCGCCTGTGCGAACATGTGTCGTGACACTGCCAGACCCAGCGACTTTTGCTGCTGTGCAGGAGACGACCCATTCATTGAGCTGGTTTTTATGCAGGTGGACACGGAAATCAAAAGGACGTCCGTGGAAGGTCAGAAGAGAAATCCCTTGCTGGGCCAGATAGCCACTTACTCGACGGGTACGGAATACGTGCTGATAGAGAGAGGCGAGCTTGGTAAAATGGCGTTTTACATTACCGCTCCCAGTGTGATAAGAAGCCTCGTAGCCTTTCCCAGGTTGGTGAACGACCTTGACGATGCCATAGCCCAGGCTGCCGTTTTTGGGCTTGAGATAGACGATGGGGTATTTTTTCAACAGATTGCGTACAGTTTGCAAGGATGGGGAAGTGTAGGTCTCGGGAATGTGTTCATTTACTTCCGGGTTGGGATACAACAGCTGATGGACGCGCCATTTGTTAAAAAAGCCTTGGTTGAACACCGGCATATGCGGATAGCCAGCCAGCTTGTATTTAAACTCACGGACAGATTCATGCTTCTCTGCAGAACGTGATGGAATCCTGTCGTAGACGACATCAGGCATGGCAGTCGTCCGTTTGCGCCAGACGTAGCCTCCTTTTTTGCTGCGCTGCAGGAACCAGGCTGAGACCAGATTGTTGTTCCAGTCCACATCATGCGGAGAAAAGATGTAGTAGAAAACGCCCTTGCCTTCTTGCGCCTGTAAAAGCTTGTGAAAAAACGAGGTTCTGGGGCCAATCGGCTGCTTGGAGTCTTTGCGTATGCCTGTCGTCACAATACCGATCGCAGGACCGATACGCAGGACGTCCCCTTCCCGCTTTAGATTGATGAGCCCACCGTGCGGGATACCGAGTTCTGATCGCAGCAGACTGGTTACCTTGACGATGGTACTGTCTGGATTTTGTCTATCTTGAAGGACTGTTGCTACGACTTCCTTTTTACCCAGCATGATCGTTATTTTTTGGCGCGGACGAAGCTGCAGCTTCTGACAGAGATGAATCGGCAGGATGATCCCACAAACATGGGGATGGGTAAGGAAGCGTAGCCGCACTCTGGTTGTTTCCATGCTTAGTAACCTCCTACACGCTCTTTCATGAGATAGTTGGCGTAACGAACCGGTTGAGTCATGGAATGATGCTTGGCGACAGGGTCGTTGATCATTTGAAAGACGGTTCGCCCTGGTCTGCTGTTGACTTCAATAACCCACACATTTCCGGCTCGATCGATGCCGACGTCAATCCCCAGCTCGACCAGTCTGCCGTGGGATTGCTCCAGAAAAGCAGGGAGTTCGCTTGCCAATCGGTTTACTTGTTGTTCGATTCGCACTTTGAGAGAGGGTTTGAAATGTCTGGCGAGAAAAGCCTCAAGCGGGACGGCTTTCCCTCCGCCGTGCAGGTTGGATGTGATGCTCCGCGGATCTCCCAGGCGCACGGCTTTGCCTGTGGTTTCCCATTCTCCGCGGCCGTTTTTTTGCACGAGGACTCGGACATCAAAGGGAGTGCCATCTGCCGTGTGTAGCTCGAGATAGGGCTGGACGAGGAATTTGCGCCCTGCTGTGAATGTAGATAGAAAGAGTTTTAGTTTGGGGCGTCCCTTGATAACACGACGAAAGGGCTGATTTTCTCGCCCTCGTCCCGAGATTTCAAATCCGTTGTCAACCACTTTGATTCGGACGACGCCGATGCCATGCGTTCCAGCTGTCGGCTTGATGATTGCGGCACCGTATTGGTCCAGCGTCTGCTCCAGATGGGCTAGGGTATAAAGCTGGGTGGGCGGCAGGTACGGAGCGAGCTCGCGTGATTTGCTCAGCATCTGCTGCACCTGCCATTTACCGGACAGGCCATATCCCAAAAAAGAGATCGCAGGGTCATTTTGCAACTTTTCGACAAATGGTTTATAGTGGCGGTATGATGGGCCGATAAAGCAGCGGTCATAGACGAGGGCAGGAAGCGGAAAGGTCCCGCTTTGCCAGGCACCATTGCGGTATTCGAAGCCCTTCACGGTTCGTGTGGCATAATCAACTTTGCGCGGAGAAAAGACAAAGACGCGAATTCCTTGTTTACGTCCGAAGAGGGTCAGCTTTCTGTAGTACCCCTTGTCGACAAAGTGAGAGCCTTGACAACGAGTCATAATGCCCAAGCTTCTGTTTGCAGGCATGGATGTCACCTTCGTCTTTTTTTCTTGCTCGTCGTTTTTCGAATGGCTGCCGAACGTGGAAAGCCACTTACATAGGAAGCAAAATCAAGCATGCGTACGACAGAGGGACGCGCTCTGCGGGGCGGTTCCTCTACTCCTTCGGGGAGCGGGATGGTGTTGGTTGTCTTGGAGGGCTTGCTGTTTACCTCAAGCAACCACACTTGCCCGCGCACATCGACACCCAGATCTACGCCAAATTCGGCATAATTGCCTGGGAGGGCTTCCTCCAGCAGCACGGACAGCTTCAAGGCAACATTCTTCAGGGTTTGGGGCGTGGGGCGGACAGCGCCTGCCCAGGGACCACACAGACGCAAGGCTTGCAGAGGAGTTAGCATTGAGCCACCACGCGACACATTCGAAACGATGCGGTTCTGTCCCAGACGTGCGACCAGTGAAGTGACGGACCATTCACCTTTGCGGTCTTTTTGCACCAGAACGCGGAAATCAGTCGGGCGATTCTGGATGCCGATCAGAGGTAAACCTTGCTGGAGCAAATAAGGTTTGCCTTTTATGCGTTTGTTCAGATATCGGTGCAGTCCAGGTAAACTGGCAAAATGTTTGTTCAATCCGCCGGGGCTGACCACCTGATAGCCGTTCTGCATGCGACGCACACGCATGATACCACGGCCCATGCTTCCATTGGCTGGTTTGGCATAGACGCTGCGATACTGGGCTAGCATGGTTTGTAGATCATCCTGGCTTTGGTAACGAAGCATGCCGGGCAGATGGGGAGCCGCGGCTTCCTGTTTTTCCAAAGCGGAGTGAACGTGCCATTTGTTCAGGAATCTTTCATTGAAGAACGGGATATTGGCATCTTTGCAGCGCTGTACCCATGCAGTCATAGCATCGCTTCGTTCCCGTTGGCGGGAGACGAGGCGATTGTAAATGCATTGGGGAAGAGGCAGAACCCTCTGTCTCCAGGCGCCGCCTCTGCGAACCAGTCCGCGGACAATTCCCGCATCCCAATTGACATCCTGCAGTCGAAAAGCACAGATGATGCCGCCACGCTTTCGGCTAATGTCCGCAACCTCGTTGAAAAACGGCGTTAGCGGACCAAAAGGGGAGAGCGGATATTGGGAGTTGTACGCGGACACCAAAATACCCAAATACGGGCCAAACACAAGAGACTGCTCGCTCGCCTGGTAATCCACCAGAAGCGGGACTCCCGTAGGCAGATGTAAGGACTGAACCAATGATGGTCGGGCTAGGGTTTGGTTGCTTCTATCCATGCTGCTTACGCGGGCGCGAACCGTTTTACTTCCGAATTGAATCGTTATTGTGGATGCTGGAAGGTTCCATTTACGCATACGCGCCTGGGGCAGGTAAAGGTCTACTTCCGACTTTGGCTCGTATGCTTGAACGACGGTTGGTACGTAAGACATGATTATCCCCTTCCCATCAGGCATGAAGTTAGTCTATGGTATGAGTAGCCAAATGGTTTGGTGCCATGCTTAGAAGAGAGGTTGTTAGGATTTATGAATAGTTGGTTAATATTGGTAAACATTGCGGTCGGTTCGGCGATTGGAGGAGTGACCAACGAGTTGGCCATTCGCATGCTTTTCCGACCGCTGCGACCTTGGTATATAGGGCGTTGGCGCATTCCCTTCACACCTGGGCTCATTCCAAGTAGACGAGACGACATCGCGATACAAATGGGCAGGTTGGTAGAGGACCATTTGCTGACCACAGAGGGGATCAAGCGGGCCATCACCCAGGGAGATTTGGAGAAAAATCTGGCGGACTGGCTGGATTCCTTCGTCCGGGGTTGGCTGTCGGACGAGCGTACCCTGCGCCAGCTGTTGCTGTCGACCGTACCACAGGTCTTCGATGAACAAGGAAAATGGAGTGATACGGTTCGCACTCCTGTTCTTTTACACTGGCGTGCTTTTGTTGAACGGACATTGCACCAGAACGAAGACCGCACCTTGCGCGACCTGATCGCCCAGGGGGGAGTAGAACGCGTGGAAGCAGCGGTTGCTTCACTCAGTGAAGTGCTGCTGACTCGACTGCGTGGGTATCTCCACTCTCCCCAAGGTCAACAGACCCTTCAAGAGATGATCCGCGGTCTTTTGGGGGGAGGAGGCATGTTTGGCGGACTGGTCGGCATGTTTCTCGGCGACGACAAGATCATGAACAAAGTGTTACCCTATCTGGATGAGCTACTGCGAAGTCCTGAGCTTTCACAAAAGGTTCATCATTTCTTGAGTCAGGAAGCGGATAAGCTGCTGGATAAGAAAGTGGGAGAGGTAGTGACCTGGCTGGGGCGTGAGCAGGTGGACGACTGGGCAGTGGCTCTATTTTCCAAGCTGGAGGTGCAAAGTCTGCGCTTCATCGATGAGCCGCTGTCTCAAGTGACGGCACCATTTCGGGAGACGCTCCTCACACAGACGATTCCACGGATGGCGGGCTGGATGGTGAGCACGCTGCAAAACAATATCGAGCGCATTGTCAGCAGGATACCGGTGCGTGAGATTGTCACCAGACAAGTAGACGGCTTTCCGATGGAGCGAATCGAAGAGATGGTTATCGGCATCTCAGGAAAAGAATTTCGCATGATTACCGTCCTTGGCTTTATCTTGGGAGGGGTCATCGGGCTTGTACAAGGCTTGCTCGCGCAATGGATCGGTTCATAACTGAAATTAAATTGTAACTCCACTGTAATAATCCTGTAATATTTCGGGGTTATGATAAAAGCACGATGAAAACCCCCTTAATGATATACTTTCTGACGGAGTAGCTGTAAAGCTACCCTTTTTTTTTGCTTCGCCTTCGGGTATATTGTTCGAAGGAGCTAGCTAACGCAGGTGTGGGCGGATGGATGAAGAGAGGGGATTCAGGCGACATGGCAACCAAGCACGAACAAATTTTACAACATATCGATCGCCTTCCGATCGGTTCGAAGATTTCCGTGCGGCAAATCGCCAAAGACCTTGATGTAAGCGAAGGAACGGCATACCGTGCGATCAAGGAAGCGGAGACACAAGGATACGTGAGCACGATTGAACGTGTGGGTACGGTCCGAATCGAGAAAAAACAGAAGGAAAACATTGAACGGCTTACCTTCGCTGAGGTGGTCAATATTGTCGATGGCCACGTGTTGGGGGGAAGGGAAGGTTTACATAAGACACTGAACAAATTCGTCATCGGTGCGATGCAGCTCGAAGCGATGATGCGTTATATTGATGCGGGCAGCCTCTTAATCGTGGGGAACCGTTATCAGGCACATAAAATTGCGTTGCAGCAGGGTGCTGCCGTACTGATCACCGGGGGATTTGACACGAGCGATGAAATGAAGCAGCTCGCGGATCGTCTCGCACTGCCGATCATTTCCTCCAGCTACGACTCCTTTACAGTGGCCTCGATGATCAACCGGGCTATCTACGATCGCTTGATCAAAAAAGAAATTGTGATGGTGGAAGACGTGCTGAAGCCGCTGGCAGAGACGCCGGTGCTGCTCACCTCCGATTCAGTCGCGAAATGGCATCAGTATACAGAGCTGTATCAAGACACCCGTTTTCCGGTTGTGGACGAGCAGATGCGTTTGATCGGGATCGTCACCTCCAAGGACATTATTGGTCATGATGAGACGGCTACAATCGACAAGGTGATGACGAAAAATCCGATCACGACTTCACCGCGTGTATCTGTCGCATCCTCTGCGCACATGATGGTCTGGGAAGGCATCGAGCTATTGCCTGTCGTAGACAATTACCGCAAGCTGGTGGGGGTACTGAGCCGAAACGATGTGCTGAAGGCCCTCCAATTTACAGCCAAACAGCCGCAGATGAGTGAAACCTTCCCGAATCTGATCATGTCCCATTTCCGCGAAGAGAGGCAAGCGGATGAACTGACGTATATTGGAGAAGTGACACCACAGATGACCAACCATCTCGGGACGATCGCCAGCGGAATCATGACCACGGTTATGGTGGAGGCTGCCTGTAACCTGCTGCGTCATCATCGCCGCGGCGACATGGTGCCGGAGAATGTAACCGTCTATTTCCTGAAGCCGGTACAGATGGAAAGCCAGATTCAGGTGAAGCCGCGGCTTTTGGACATTGGTCGCCGCTATGGAAAAGCCGAGGTTTCTGTCTATCACGGGGATCAGATTGTGGGTCAGGCGATGATTGCTGCCCAAATTATTGAGCGTTAAAGACCAATCGAATAATGAAAGGGTAGCTTTACACAGGAGATAACAAGCCTGTGTGGAGCTGCTCTTTTTTCGCCTTCTGCGATGTGGAAATTGACAAGGAACGGCCCTTCTACTACACTATAGATTAGATAATCATCGAATTAGGTACTCGGATGAGCAGGAGGAGAATGTCACTTGCAGCTCGATCAACTGGTTTCGTTTTATAAAGCAATGGGAGACACGACGCGAGTCCGAATCCTGGCGATTTTGGCCAATGGACCACTGCACGGACAGGCACTCGCGGGAAAGCTCGGGGTGACGCCGCCGACGATCACACATCATATGGCAAAGCTGCGGGAAGCAGGTCTGGTATACGAAAGACGGGACAAGAATACCGTCTACTTTTATCTGCATGAAGCCAATGTGAAACGGCAATCACAAGCGATTGTAGGCGTGCTGGATCGGGCGAAGAGTGGAGCAGGAGATTCTTTGTTCGCTGACACGGATGCGGAAACAAGAGGTGAGAGAGGAGAAGAAAACAAGATGGTCGTGGAAAGCATACAGGTGATTCGGTCGTTTTTTACAGCCGAGGGCAAGCTGAAGCAGATTCCGGCGCAGCGCAAGAAAAAACTGATCGTGTTCGAACATATCGTGCGTGGATTGAAAAAAGGGCACAAGTATACCGAGAAAGAGATCAGCGATTACATTCGCCAGTTTCATGAGGATTATGCGACGATTCGCCGTGAGTTCATCATGAACCACTATATGTATCGCGAGGACGGGGTCTATGAGTTGAATCCGGAAGAGATGTGGGCAAAGCCGGAGAACCAGCGGAAATAAAAAAGGACAACCGTCGGCACTGCACTCGGGTTGTCTGAAGCATTAGGATGTCACACACGCTCATTATAGCGTAGGAAAAAGTCATTTAGCCAGAATAAACAGATGGTAATACAGGAAAAAAGCATCCAGCAGGCAAGGGGGCGGACGACCAGTCAGCTCCCTTTATTTTTTGATGCTTCCTCTTGCCAAGCTCTGCGATAGCGAAAAAAGTTGCGAGAGCCCAAAAATAGATTCATAGCCCCTACAAAAATCAAGATCAGGGCAACCAAAATGCGTATCGTATCCAGCTCTTCAAAGGTAAACTGATTGAATCCAAGCAAGCTGACAAATATCCCTAAGCAGACGTTCATTTTTCCGAGTGTCATGCGAGACTCCAGCGGGTGAATGCCGCGTCTGCGCGCTGCCATGCTGAAATAAACGCTGGCTACCAGCGTAGCGAGAACTCCGGTCAAGAAAAAGGCTTGCCACATGTGAAAACGTCATCCTCTCTAGCAATCTTGTTTTATCCTATCAAATGCCGAGATAGCAAACAAGTAAAAGAACGCTCGTTCCCCACTTCGAACAGAATTACGCTATAATAGAAAGAACGGATTTCAGAGAGGAAGGAAAACGATGACCGCTTTTGTCCATTTGCACGTGCATACGGAATACAGCTTGCTGGATGGAGCAGCGAGAATCGAACAGTTGGTAGCGCGTGCAGCGGAGTTGGGCATGCAGGCACTGGCGATTACTGACCACGCCAATCTGTACGGAGCCATCCCGTTCTACAAAGCGTGTCGACGGGCAGGGATCAAGCCGATCATCGGAATGGAAGTTTACCTGATCGAAGGAAACCTGCAGGATCGGGTCCGAAATGCTCCGCAGCCCAATCATTTGGTCCTGCTGGCTGAAAATGAACAGGGCTACCGTAGCCTGCTGCAAATCGCCACGATTGCTCATACAGAGGGCGACTATATCCTGCCGCGCATCAACAAGGAAGTGCTAACGCGACACAGCGCGGGATTGATTGCCTTGAGCGCCTGTCGTGAAGGGGAAGTAGCGCGTCTGTTGCTGGCTGGTGATGAGAACGGAGCAAAAGAAGCGGCAAATTGGTACCGACAGGTCTTTGGCCAGGATAACTTTTTTCTGGAGCTGGAGGATCATGGGCTGGAGATTGAGCGCAGGCTGAATACCCGTCTTGTTCGGCTCAGTGAAGAGACAGGGATACCGCTGGTTGTTACCAACAACGTTCATTATATATACCAAGAGGATTACGTCTTGCACGATACGCTGCTGGCGATCGGAGAAGGCAAGACAGTGGGGGAAGAGAATCGCTTTCGTTACGAGTCAGATCAGTACTATGTAAAAAGCGCGGAGGAGATGGCGGCTGCTTTTGCCTATGCGCCGCAGGCTTTGGCCAACACGGTCAAGATCGCTCAGCGCTGTGAGCTGGAGTTTTCTTTTGGGTCGCACATCTTGCCGGAATTCCCGCTGCCTGTGGGGCAAGAGCCGACACAGTACCTGCGGGAGCTGTGCGAGCAAGGCTGCCGGGAGCGCTACGGGGAGCTCACGCCGCAGGTCAAAGAGCGACTCGACCACGAACTGTCCATCATCACACGGACAGGCTTTACGCACTACTTCCTGATTGTCTGGGATTTCATGCGCTATGCCCACGAAAAGGGGATTCCGACGGGACCAGGCCGCGGCTCGTCTGCTGGTAGTCTGGTCGCTTATTCCCTGAAAATTACCAATGTCGATCCGTTGCACTACAACCTGCTGTTTGAGCGGTTTCTCAATCCGGAGCGGGTGACGATGCCGGATATTGATATCGACTTTTCTGTGGAGCGGCGAGATGAAGTGATTCATTACGTGGCAGACAAGTACGGTCATGACCGCGTGGCGCAGATCATTACGTTCGGGACGATGGCTGCGCGGGCAGCTGTACGTGATGTAGGGCGAGCTCTGGGCTTGTCCCTGGGGCTGGTGGACCGGGTCGCGAAAATGATTCCGCAATCGCCTGGCATGACGATCGACAAGGCGATGCAGCTAAATCCGGATATCGGTAAGCTAAGTGCAGAAAACAAGCAGGCGGCTCAGCTCATTGAAGCCGCCAAGGGCGTAGAGGGACTGCCGCGCCACGCGTCGACGCATGCTGCGGGAGTCGTCATCTCGCGTGAACCTCTCACACAGTACGTACCGTTGCAGACTGGACACGAAGGGCTGGCGCTCACCCAGTACCCGATGGAAATTCTCGAAGAAGTCGGGTTGCTGAAAATGGATTTTCTCGGACTGCGCAACCTGACGATCATTCAAGAGGCGCTACGTCATCTCACAAAACTCGGGGTACAGCTCGACCTGGAAAAGATTCCGACCAACGATGCGAAAACCTTCCAGATGCTCTCACACGGAGACACAACTGGTGTCTTCCAGCTTGAATCTGCCGGCATGCGCAATGTCCTGCGCGAGCTGAAACCGACCGATCTGGATGACATTATCGCCGTTTTGGCCTTGTACCGTCCGGGGCCGATGGAGATCATCCCGCAGTACATTGCGGCCAAGCACGGCGAGAGCCAGGTAAAATACGCGCATCCGGTGCTCGAGCCAATCCTGGGCGAGACGTACGGTTTCATCATCTACCAGGAGCAGATCATGAAAATCTCCTCCTCCCTTGCCGGTTTCAGTCTGGGCGAGGCCGATATTTTGCGCCGGGCTGTGAGCAAGAAAAAACGGGAGCTACTCGCTGAGCAGCGGGAGAAGTTCGTCGCAGGCTGTGTCAGACAGGGCTACGGAGCCGAGCTTGGCAACGAAATCTACGATTTGATAGTCCGCTTCGCAGATTACGGCTTCCCCAAGGCCCACTCGGTCGCCTATGCGATGATTGCGTATCAGATGGCCTATTTGAAAGCCAATTATCCGCTAGCCTTTATGGCTGCCCTGCTCTCCCTGTCCATCGGTAATCAGAGCAGGATCGCAGAGTATACGGAAGAGGCGCGGCGTTTGAAGCTGGCTGTACTCTCTCCCGACGTGAACAAGAGCGAAGCATTTTTTACGGTAGAGCAGGATGGGATTCGCTTTGGCCTGGCAGCTGTGAAAAATGTCGGCTACGGGGCGATCGAATCCATCGTCCAGGAGCGCGCCAATCGCCCTTATCGAGACGTATTTGATTTCAGTGCACGGGTAGATGGGAGACTGGTCAATCGGCGCGTGGCAGAATCGCTCGTCCTGTGCGGGGCGCTCGACTCCTTGCCCGGGCATCGGAGCCAGCTTCTGGTCCTGCTCGATGAGGCCGTTGGCAAAGCGACGAGCAGACGGGTGGAACGGGATGCGGACCAGTTGAATCTGTTTGCCGGTGAAGAGAGCGGAGCTATTGTGCGTGATCCGTCGGAGTATCCGGAAATCCCGCCGTTTTCGCAGGCGCAGCAGCTGCAGGAGGAGCGGGACCTGCTCGGGGTGTACATCTCGGGACACCCGCTGGATCAGTACGCACACTTGTTCAATCGTCCAGAGGTATCAGCTATCGCCTCATTGGTAGAACAGCCGAGAGACAAGACGGTCAAGGTATTCGGTATGGTCACTAACGTGCGGCGCATTCAGACGAAAAAAGGAGATCCGATGGCATTCGTCACACTGGAGGACAAGACGGCGCCGGTGGAAATCGTCGTCTTTCCGCAGGTGTATGGCAAACACGTCGAACTGTTGGAGAAAGAGCGCATGCTGATCGCCGAGGCACGTGTCGATCATCAGGACGATACGGTCAAGCTGCTGGCATCCAGGTTTTGGGACGCAGATACCCTGCCGCAGGCTTCGACAGAGCTGGTATTGTTTGTCAAAATATCACCGGACCAGGAGCGGGATTCGACTTTGCAGCAGCTTCAGCGCTTGTTTGTCGAAAAAAAAGGAACGATTCCCGTCATTTTGTACTACGTAGGAAAAAAACAGACCATTCGCTTGCCGGATGAAAATCGCGTTCATGTAGATCCATCATTTTTGGAGCATGCGCGAGAAATTTTAGGTCCTGATAGCGTAATTACGAAAGAAATGCCTAAAAATGGGGGAGGATGATCAATGTCCTCCCTTTTTTGCCTTTTTCAGCAGGTTTACAGGACAACGGGTTTTGTTATAATGGGAGCATAATCAAAAAAGTGGTCAGACCACTTCTGATGAAAAAGCTGGATGAATGATCCGAGAGTACAAAACAAGCAAATTGACAGTAAAGACAAACGCGAAATGGAGTGGTTATGGTGTCCAATCTCAGAGAGGAAGCATTGGAACTTCACAGAAAGCATCAGGGGAAACTGGAGGCGGTAACGAAGGTGCCGGTTCGCAACGCGCGCGACCTTAGCCTTGCCTATTCTCCTGGCGTTGCAGAGCCATGCAAAGAAATTTTTGACGACAAGTCCAAAGTTTATGATTATACGATGAAGGGCAACCTGGTCGCTGTAGTCAGCGATGGAACAGCAGTACTCGGCTTGGGCAATATCGGTCCAGAAGCTGCGATGCCAGTCATGGAAGGAAAAGCCGTTCTGTTCAAATCCTTTGCAGGTGTAGACGCATTCCCGATCTGCTTGAACACGACAGATGTGGACAAAATCGTGGAAACAGTCAAATTATTGGAGCCTACCTTTGGTGGTGTAAACCTGGAAGATATCGCAGCGCCTGCATGCTTCGAGGTAGAAGAGCGTCTGAAAAAAGAAACCAATATTCCGATCTTCCACGACGACCAGCACGGTACAGCGATCGTGACGGCAGCAGGCCTGATCAACGCATTGCGCGTTGTTGACAAGAAGCTGGAAGACATTCGTGTCGTAGCCAACGGTGCAGGGGCAGCAGGTATTGCCATCATCAAGCTGCTGGTATCGATGGGCGTGAAGGATGTTATCATGTGCGACACTAAAGGTATTGTGTACGAAGGCCGTACCTTCGGGATGAACCCAGTGAAAGAAGAAATGGCAAAAATCACCAATCGTAACAAGCTGCAGGGTGAACTGGCTGACGCAATGAAAGGTGCCGATGTATTTGTTGGCGTATCCGTAGCAGGAGCTGTTACAACTGAAATGGTGAAGTCGATGAATCGTGATCCGATCATCTTCGCGATGGCCAACCCAAATCCTGAGATCATGCCGGATGACGCAAAAGCGGCTGGCGCTGCAGTAGTGGGTACTGGACGTTCCGACTTCCCGAACCAGGTAAACAACGTACTGGCATTCCCTGGCATCTTCCGCGGAGCATTGGATACTCGTGCGACTCAGATCAACGAAGAGATGAAGCTCGCAGCCGTATATGCGATTGCCGACCTGATCGCGGCAGAAGAGCTGTCCGCAGACAAAGTCATTCCAGTGCCATTCGATGCACGTGTGGCTCCAAATGTTGCAGCTGCGGTAGCAAAAGCAGCGATGGACAGCGGCGTAGCGCGCATCACGGTTGATCCGGAAGCGGTGAAGGAAAAGACCAAAAAGCTGACTGCGATTTCGTATCAGGAAGTGTAAGAAACGACCTCCGGGTACATACCACGTGCTTGCCCCGGGATTTCACTTGAAGCAGGCAGTAGTAGAGGAGGTTTTATCGTGCTCGACTCTTCCCAAGAGCGAAAGGTATACGAAGAAATTCTCCTGCACATTCACCAGATCGTGCAGGAGAATAACCTGCGTGTCGGTGACAAGCTCCCGTCCGAACGAGAGCTGTCGGAGAAGTTGGGTGCAGGACGGTCCTCCGTCAGAGAAGCATTGCGTGCACTGGAGCTGTTGGGGCTGATCGAAACGCGCCGAGGTGAAGGCACGTTTCTGAAACACTACAGACATAATCGATTGATTGACATTTTGGGCTTTTTTATCCTGCAAGATGGAAAGTCCAAGAAGGATTTGATCGAGATGCGCCGAATGTTGGAGCTGGATGCTGTACGTCTGGCTTGCCGTCGTGCCTCGGAAAAGCATTTTGAGGAGATGGAGCGGATTCTGGCGGCTGCCGAGGAACGGATCGGGCGCGGAGAAGTACCGGCGGAAGAAGATTATCAATTCCACCGGGTCATCTGTCGCTCCAGCCGAAATTCCATCCTTCACCGGATCTGGGCGCCGTTAGTCGAATACAGCAACAGCATTCGTGTCGAATCTCTGTCTCGTGAGGGCAGGGCGAGCACGGCCGTGCAGGAGCATCGGGAAATCATGGAGGCAATCCGTGCAGGAGATGTGCAGGTAGCGGTCGAGAAAATGCGACAACATTTGGAAAATAGCAAGCTCTGACAACCATTTGCGGCTGGCGTCAGGCCTGTGATATGATGATGCAGACCTGTATTGGACGATCGAGGAGGAAGCCAGCATGTGGACGGTCATCTACATCGCTCCCAGCGCAAAAATAGCAGAACGGATACAGCAACGTTTGACAGATGAAGGATTCCTGGTAAAAGTTCGTGAAGCGAAAGTCTCCAAGCAATACGAGATACTCGTTCCCGAAAGCGAAGTTCACGAGGTCCAGGAAGTATTTGGCACAATCCTTCGCTGAAGAGAAAGGTGGGGTGCAACGGTGCTTAAAGACCTTTTTGGCAAAAAGCGAAAATTTGCTACCGTCCCGTCGGAAACTCTCTCACGTGTCCCCGCTTCTGGCAATCAAGCGAAAGAAGCGGGAGTGCGTGAAAAGGAAGTTCCCGAAGGACTGATGAATAAATGCCCGCACTGCGGAACCATTCACTACTCCAAGGATTTGGATAAAAACCTGCGCGTTTGCAAAGGATGCCAGTACCACTATTCCATGTCTGCGCCTGAGCGCCTGGCTGCCATCCTGGACGAAGGCGTGCTCACAGAGGAATTCGATTCCGAACTGATCACCTCCAATCCGCTTGGTTTCCCGGGGTATTTGGAAAAGCTGGAGCAGGATATGGAAAACACCAACCTGAACGAAGCCATTATGACAGGTGAAGGACTGCTAGGCGGCAATCGCATCGTCATTGGAGTAATGGATTCACGCTTTCGTATGGCGAGTATGGGTTCTGTTGTTGGTGAAAAAATTACGCGTGCAATTGAGCGGGCGATCGATAGACGTCTGCCCTTTGTTCTGTTTTCAGCCTCAGGCGGGGCCCGGATGCAGGAAGGTGTCCTCAGCTTGATGCAGATGGCCAAGACAAGCGCTGCTTTGTCCCGTCTTGATCGGGAGCGGTTGTTATTCGTTTCGGTATTGACCAACCCGACTTTTGGCGGTGTTTCGGCAAGCTTCTCGTCATTGGGCGATTACAATATCGCAGAACCGGGTGCCATGATTGGCTTTGCCGGACGTCGTGTCATCGAGCAGACGATCCGCCAGGAGTTGCCAAAAGACTTCCAAACAGCGGAATTCTTACTGCAGAACGGACAACTTGACATGGTGGTTCACCGTAAGGAAATGCGTGCCACGCTCACGAAGCTGGTAGAGATGCACACGTCGCGGGAAGGAGTGGAAGCATGGCAGGAGAGCTCCCCTTTGAAAAGCCATTAGTAGAATTGCACGACAAGATTAAGGAATTGCGCCGTTTTACAGAAGAAAAAGGCATTGATTTTTCCGATGAAGTGAAGCGCTTGGAGCAAAAGGCGAAGGAGCTGGCCGAACAAATCTACGGCAACCTGACGCCTTGGCAGCGCGTGCAATTGGCGCGCCATCCGGAAAGACCGACAACCTTGGACTATATACAGCTTCTTTTTACTGATTTTATGGAAGTGCATGGAGATCGTCTGTTTGGAGATGATCAGGCGATTGTCGGCGGAATTGCCAAGCTGGACGGAAGACCAGTGACGATCATCGGACATCAGAAGGGCAAGGACACCAAAGACAACATCCGCAGAAACTTCGGGATGGCACATCCGGAAGGCTACCGCAAAGCACTGCGGATCATGGAACAGGCGAACAAATTCGGCCGACCAATTATCTGCTTTATCAATACATCAGGTGCGTATCCGGGAAAAGCTGCGGAAGAGCGTGGACAGAGTGAAGCGATTGCCCGCAATTTGCGTCAAATGGCCACTTTTGGAGTGCCGATCATCTGCGTCGTCATTGGTGAAGGCGGCAGTGGCGGTGCACTGGCAATCGGTGTGGGGAACCGGGTCTTTATGCTGGAGAATTCCTATTACTCCGTGATTGCGCCGGAAAGTGCGGCTGCTATTCTCTGGAGAGATTCCAGCTTGGGCATGCGCGCAGCAGAAACGATGAAGATTACCGCTCCGGACCTTTTGGAGCTGGGTGTGATCGACGGCATCGTGGAGGAGCCTTTTGGCGGAGCGCATCGCGATTTGATGATGCAGGCAGGACTAGTGAAAAACCTGCTGGTGGAGCAACTGGAACAGCTCAGTCAAATGACACCAGATGAATTGATACAGGATCGTTATGAGAAGTTCAAAAGGATTGGAGAGTACGCCTCCCTGTAATGTGCAGGGGGCGTTTTTTGGCTTTTTTCTGCACGGATTATCTGCTACAATCGTATTCGGAGAAAGCATTTGACAGATCTTTGAAAAAGTATGGCACAAAAGAAGAACGAGTATAACAGATATCATCTTTTTACTAATACAGCATGTTTCAAAGGGGATTTGGTACATACTGATGCCAGTTTGCGACATGCTAAGAGGATGGGAGGAGATCGCGTGGAAAGAATCGCCGTACTGACCAGTGGTGGAGATGCCCCGGGCATGAATGCCGCCGTAAGGGCTGCTGTTCGTCGTGCTGCCTATCACGGTGTGCAGATGTATGGGGTATATCACGGATATGAGGGCTTGATGAGCGGGCACATTGAGGAAATGTCGCTAGGCTCTGTAGGTGACATCATCCAGCGTGGGGGAACCATACTGTATTCTGCTCGCAGCGAGGCCTTCAAGACAGAGGAAGGTCAGCAAAGAGCCGTGGATCAGCTGCACCAGCAAGGGATACAAGGATTGATCGTCATCGGAGGAGATGGTTCGTTTCGCGGCGCTCAAAAGCTGACGGAAAAAGGGATCCCTACGATTGGCGTACCTGGGACGATCGACAACGACATTCCATGCACCGATTTTACCATCGGTTTTGATACGGCATTAAATACCATCGTCGATGCGATTGACAAAATTCGCGATACGGCTACCTCCCATGAAAGAACGTACATCATTGAAGTCATGGGACGCGACGCCGGTGATCTGGCGTTGTGGGCAGGGCTTGCCGCTGGTGCCGAGTCGATTATCATTCCAGAAGAAGAGCAAGATATGGAGGATATTCTCGAACGTCTTCACGCTGGACAGCGGCGCGGGAAAAAACATTCCATTATCATCGTGGCAGAAGGTGTCGGCAGTGCAACTTCCTATGCCGAGGCCATCACGAAGGCGACGGGATGGGAGACGAGAGTCACTGTATTGGGACATATCCAGCGCGGAGGTTCTCCTACAGCGATGGACCGCATGCTGGCGAGCAGGATGGGTGCAGCTGCTGTGGATCTCTTGCTCGAAGGAAAGCGGGATCGCATGGTGGGCATCCAGAACAATCAGATCGTGGATGTGGATTTTAAGGAAGCATTAGCGAAAAAGCATCAGTTGGATCTATCGATTTACCAGTTGGCTAGAACGCTGTCCATATAGGAATTGTGTTTGGCAGGGAGCATAGAGGAGGCAGATTGTAATGTTGAGGAAGGCAAAAATTGTATGTACGATAGGACCCGCAAGCGAATCGGTTGAAACCTTGAAAAAGCTGATCCATGCAGGGATGAATGTGGCCCGGCTCAATTTTTCGCACGGTTCACATGAGGAACACGCTGCTCGGATCACCAATATCCGCCAGGCTGCAGAAGAGGCAGGGAAGCCGGTCGCGATCTTGCTCGATACCAAGGGGCCAGAAATCCGCACAGGTACGCTGTCCGTAGATGCAGTCGAGCTGGTCGAAGGAAACCGCATCGTACTGACAACAGAGGAAGTAGCAGGAACCGCTGAAAAAGTCTCCATTACTTATGACGAGCTGCCAGCAGATGTCGCTCCTGGTGACACCATTCTGATCGACGATGGTTTGATTGGGCTCACCGTCGATCAGGTTCACGACAAGGATATTGTCTGCCTGATCAAAAACGGCGGGACATTGAAAAGTAAAAAAGGCGTCAACGTGCCTGGAGTCAAAATCAACCTTCCAGGGATTACGGAGAAGGACGCTCAAGATATTGCATTTGGTATTGCACAGGGCGTTGATTTTATCGCGGCATCCTTTGTCCGCAAGGCTTCTGATATTCTGGAAATCCGTCAGATTCTCGAGCAGAGCAATGCTCGCATCGATATCATCGCCAAGATCGAAAACCAGGAAGGTGTAGACAACGTAGACGAAATCCTGGTTGTATCCGATGGGATCATGGTAGCGCGCGGTGACCTGGGTGTAGAAATCCCGGCAGAAGAAGTACCGCTCGTCCAGAAGCAGCTGATCAAAAAGTGTAATGAACTGGCCAAGCCGGTCATCACTGCGACACAAATGCTCGATTCCATGCAGCGCAACCCTCGTCCGACAAGAGCGGAGGCAAGCGACGTGGCCAACGCAATTTTTGACGGTACCGACGCGATCATGCTATCCGGGGAAACAGCAGCGGGCAAATATCCGGTAGAGTCGGTAGAAACGATGGACCGGATCGCCCTGCGCGCTGAGCAGGAGCTGAATTATAGAGAAATTCTCTACAAACAGGCGCAGCTGAAACAGGTGACTATCACGGATGCGATCAGCCAAGCGGTAGCCAATGCGGCGCTTGATCTGAATGCAGCAGCGATTATTACGGCAACAGAAAGCGGTCATACGGCGCGGATGGTGTCCAAGTTCCGTCCGAAAGCACCGATCGTAGCTGTCACTCCGCATGCGAGCGTAATCCGCCGTCTGTCGCTCGTAAACGGCGTCTATCCAGTTCTGGGGGAGATGGCTAATACAACGGACGAAATGCTGGACAGGTCTGTGCAGGAGTCGCTCCAGAGCGGCTACGTGCGTCATGGAGATCTGGTCGTGATCACAGCAGGAGTACCTGTTCGTGAGGTGGGAACGACCAATCTGATGAAGATTCACGTGATTGGAGATGTAGTGGCCAAAGGACAGGGGATTGGTCGCAAGGTCGTCACCGGCAAGGTCGTCATAGCCAGATCCGCTCAGGAAGCGCTGGAAAAGACGGAGGAAGGCTCTATTCTGGTCACCATCGGTACGGACTCCGATATGATCAAGGCGTTCGAAAAAGCAGGGGCAGTCATCACCGAAGAGGGTGGGCTCACCTCACATGCGGCGATTGTCGGTCTGAATTTAAACGTTCCTGTCATCTTGGGAGTGAACCTCGCTACCGAGATTTTGAAGGAAGGAACCGTGGTCACGGTTGATTCTGGCCGTGGACATATCTATTCGGGACATGCACGTGTGCTTTAGGTAGAAAGTATCATTTTTCATCCGAAAGAGAAGAAGGGTGACAATCGGTCATCCTTTTTTTCTTGGCCGTTTTGCTGCCTGTAGATCATGCATAGCAAAAGTTACCAGGGTACAACGGGGTATTTTAGCGGATGCATGCAGGCAGTGAATCTGGTAAAATCGTTCGGTAACTCTCAAAGGTTGAAAGAGTTAAACTAGTAAAAAGTACCTGATTTGTTGTCAAGCATTATTTTACTAGAGACACAACATATAGTGTTGTCGAAAATTATTGCGCACTATATATTGAGAAAGCTATTGAGTTTTCCGGGGAAAAAGAGTTAACTAGATAGTATAGATTTTAAGGAGGAACCGATATGCTGGCCACTGAGACGATTACCCCAACGCGTTTTCTAGGGGATGATTTTTTAGCGAAATACCCAGATTTTCCTTTGCATATGAGTCCATTGGGACAATTTGTTTACTACCGCACTTATTCCCGTTTTATTCCTGAGTTAGGTAGAAGAGAAACCTGGAAGGAAACATGCCGTCGCTCGGTGGATTACAATATCAAGCTTGCTTATCAGCACCTGAAAAAAATCGGGATGTATGCAGACATCCGCAAGCTGGAGGAAGAGGCAGAAGGATTGTTCGACAACATGTTCAACCTTCGTCAGTTTTTGTCTGGACGCACACTGTGGGTTGGGGGCGCGGAAAATGGCGTTGCCGATCTATACCCATTGGCGAACTTCAACTGCTCTTTCCTGAATATCCGATCCTGGGCTGATTTGGGCGACCTGTTTTATTTGTTGTTGGTTGGTACAGGTGTAGGCTTCAAGTGCACGAAGGAAATGGCTGCAGGCTTGAGTCCGATCCGCACCAATGTCACTCTGCTTTCTTCCGAGTACAAGCCCTTGCCAAAGCATCAGCGCCTGGAGCGTTCTGAGGTCAACGTACTGGACAACGGCTTTGCCAAAATTTACGTTGGGGACAGCAAGGAAGGCTGGGTAGAATCCCTTCGCCTTTACCTGGAAATCCTGACGGAAAAAGAATATGAAAATATCCATACCGTGAAAATTTCCTACAACAGTGTACGTCCAAAAGGTGAGCGCCTGAAGCGCTTCGGGGGTACTGCTAGCGGACATGAGCCACTTCGCGAAATGTTCGAAGGAATCGATAAAGTGTTGAAAAACCAGATTGATCAGCATCTGGAACCGATTGTGAGCGATGAAAAGGGCTACGGAAAAATCCGTCCGATACATATTCTCGATATCGGCAATCTGATTGGAGCGAATGTCGTGGTGGGCGGCGTGCGCCGAACTGCGGAAATCTTCCTCTTTGACCATGACGATTACGAGTGCATGATGGCCAAATACGGAATCAACGGCTTCTGGACAGATGAACAGCTGGCTCATCACCGCCGTGTAGGGGAATTGCTGGGCGAAAACAAACCGGTCTGGTTTGACACGATTCAAAAAGTTGGCGACGGCCGCAATGGTCTGGATCACCGCCGGATGTCCAACAACTCCATCGCATTCATGAAGCAGCCGTCCAAGGAGTTCCTGCATCTGGTATTTACACTGATGCAGCTGGAAGGGGAGCCAGGCTTCGTCAATCTGGAGGAAGCCAACCGTCGCCGTCCGAATGCAGAAGGTCTGAATCCTTGTGCGGAAATCCTGCTCGATTCTTACGGCGTCTGCAACCTGACGACTGTCAACCTCGTGGAATTCGTGAAGAAAAGCCCAGATGGCTCGCACTATCTGGATTTGGATGGTCTGTTGGAAGCACAGCGCAAATCAGCTCGTGCTGGCCTGCGCATGACGCTGGTGACGCTCGAACTGCCTCACTGGGATGTCGTGCAGCAGCGTGACCGCTTGCTCGGTACGTCGCTGACAGGGGTTAAAGATGCGCTTGCTACATTGGGCTACAGCGATGCACAGGAGCTTGAGCTCTTGCGTCTATTGGGTGATGCAGCGCGCGATGAAGCGGATCGTTACGCGTATGAGCTGCGCGTCAACTCGCCACTGCTGGTTACGACTGTCAAACCAGAGGGAACGCTCTCCCAGGTAGCAGGTGGCGTTTCCAGTGGACTGCACTGGTCGCACTCTCCGTATTATATTCGCCGTATCCGCATCAATGCTGAGGATCCGTTGGCAAAAGCGGTACAAGCCCTCGGCTGGACCGTGAATCCGGAAGTGGGAACACCGGGCGATACACATGAAGAACGGATGGCCAATGCACGTACCCTCGTTATTGACTTCCCGGTTTCTTCGGGTGCTAAGGAAACGAAGAATGAAGTAAGCGCGAAGCGTCAATTCGATACGTACTTCCGTTTCCAAAAAGAGTACACCGAGCACAACTCCTCCAACACCATTACCGTGCGTAAGGAAGAGTGGAGTGAAGTCGAAGACATCGTCTTTGACAACTGGGATAATTTTGTCGGCGTTTCCTTCCTGCAGTTGGATGGAGGAAACTACCAGCTCGCTCCGTACGAAGCATGCTCGAAGGAAGAGTATGAACAGCTGAAAGCTTCCATGAAGGCATTCGATCCTGCGATTCTGCAACAGTATGAAACAGGCCGCGATGCCGATCTGTCTACTGCTGAATCCTGCGAAGGCGGAGCTTGCCCGATTCGCTAAATACACGCTGTACAACATACAAGGGTGTTTCACAGATAGCTTGTCTATCTGCGGAGCACCTTTTTCTTGCCGTTTCGGTTTGATCCAGCCGCAGTGGAGGTCAGGAAACAGGAGAAAACGCTCCAGCTTCTTGGGCTACCTGCACAGGAGATTCACTGCCCGACTCCATGAAAAAAACGAAACCGCGTCCAAAGCAGCCGCCTCCAAGGAGCCTTTCAGGGGTGGACGCTTAAATGCGTGTTTCGTTTTTTTCACTCCGTCTCGGTGGGTACCCCAAAGATCTTCGCTTTTCTCTCTCCCACTACAGCATGGTTTACATTAAAAAGCGAACAGATCTTTTCATAGAACTGACAGGCTATGGTAAAATGAAAGTACAGAGAGAAAGGGGCGATCCAGTTGAGTCCGATCATCCATACCCACCAGTTGCGCGTCCGTTACGGAGAAACCGACCAGATGGGCGTCGTCTATCACACCAATTACCTGAACTGGTTTGAAGTAGGGCGTACAGAATTGATACGCCATGCAGGATTGACGTATCGACAACTCGAGGAAAAAGGCATGCTGCTCCCACTGACGGATGCAAGTCTTTCCTATAAAAAGCCAGCTAAATACGATGATGTGGTAGAGATTCGAACCACTGTCGCAGAAATCAGCCCGCTGCGTCTTACCTTCGCCTATGAAATTTATCGTCTGCCGGAGGAAGAGTTGCTCGTGACAGGCAAAACGATGCATGTCTTTACCAGTACAGACCTGAAGCCGATCCGATTGCCAAGATCGGAGCCAGAGGTTTATCAGTGGTTGGAGAGCCAGCATCGAGGAGAAGAATGACACGAAGAGTATCACCCTTTGCACGTACATGATTGATTCTGAATAAAAGGAGGGGATGCTATGCTGTTTCGCATCCTCATCGTCCTGTTCATCGTCGTTCCTGCCATAGAGATATGGGGATTGATCGCGGTTGGGAAGGTCATCGGCGGATGGAGTACGGTGGCATTGGTTATCCTGACAGGTATTGTTGGCGCTTGGCTCGCCAAGCAGCAAGGACTTCAGGTATTCCGGCTGGTGCAGCTGCAGCTCTCCCGCGGACAAATGCCGACCGAAACCTTAATGGATGGAGTGCTGGTGCTCATCGGCGGCATCATGCTGCTGGCACCCGGATTCTTCAGTGACGTCTTCGGTCTGATCCTGCTGATCCCATACACTCGCATGATCATACGTCACCTTTTGAAGCTGTGGCTGTGGAGATTGATTTCTTCAGGAAGAATCCAGTTCTTTTTTCGCAGATAGACTAAGACAACATGAAAAACCGCTTGAACCAACTACATGCATTGGTCAAGCGGTTTTTTGCAAGTTTGTAGAGTTTGTAGACATCAGCCTGACTTGATATATCGCCATACATCAGAGAAAACATCAGCCTTCACCAAGGCATTGATCAGCACGAGTGCGACAGGTCCGATAATCAAGCCCAAAAATCCAAACAATTGCAAGCCCACAAAAAGCGCAACGAGGGTCAGCAATGGATCAAGCCCGACGTTTTCAGCAACGACTTTTGGTTCGATGACCTGGCGGAAAATGAGCACGACACCGTAGAGAATGGACAAGCCGATGACGAGGCTGTAGTTTCCTTTAAAAAAGAGGTAGATGATCCAGGGCACAAATACCGTACCTGTTCCCAGATAAGGCAGGAGGTCGACAAGTCCTGTAATCAGTCCGATCGTGATCGCGTAGTTGACGTCCAGAATCAAAAGCCCGATGATGACGATCGCGGCTGTCAGGGAGATCAAGGTAATCTGTGCTTTTATGAAACCGACCAGTGCACCCTTCAGATCGTTGAGGACTTGATCCAGACGGCTGTTTACCCCATTGGGCAAAACCCGCTGAAAGCGTTTTTTCCAAACATAGAAGTCCTTGGAGATAAAGAAGGCACCAATCAGAGAAATCACGGATACCGTCGCCATATTTGGCAGTGAGACGATCAAATTCTTCAGCCCGTTCAGGAAAGCGACGACCCAATCCTGTGCAGTCTGGGTGATCGAGGAGATCCCGCTTTGGATGGTACTGTCAACCTTGTTCTTAAACTCCGGGTCCAGATGAGTGTACATCCATTGTATCTGATCGTATAGCCCCATGAGGAAATCCTGCGAAATCGTTCGTTGCAGGTATTCTCCCAATTCTTTCGTGACGCCTGGAAGTAGTTTGGCAAGCTCATTGATCTCACTGACCGTCTGAGTCACGATCAACGTCGCAGCTCCAATCATCAGCAGCATCAGCACGAGCAAAGCCAGAATCACCGACAACCAGCGGGGAAACCTGAATTTTGCCGTCATAAAATTGACAGGACGATTGATCAGGAGCGCAATGAGTAAAGCAAATATAAATGGGTAAAGTAAGGGTGTTCCGAACTTAAAGAGCAAAAAGCCTGCGTAGATAACAAAGCAAATCCATAGAAAACGAATGATTTGAAACAAGCGTTCCAACCAGTTTTCTCGGTTCAAGAGTGCTCTCCTCTCTGACAATTGTGCCGATGGTATGTACCTATTTTCTATTATGCAGCAAGCGGGTTATAACGGGCAAGTTATGCCGAAAAACAAAACTAAGTTTCACCCTTTGAAACATTTTTTCGCTTACCTTATTCACAAAATCGCAATAATCTTTTATAATTGGGTCGAATTAAGGTGGATTCTGTAACTCGCCATGCGAAAGTGGAACGTTGCCATATGGTCTTCTTTTCCCTTGCCCTGACTGAGAGAGAAATAAGGTCAGGAAAGGATTTGCGTGGAATACATTCCCAGACATGAGTGGTGGGTGAAAGAAACCGCTGCTTACAATTTCATAGAACCGTTTTAGACTGTTTTACCGGTCATCGGGACAAGCGAGGACTGGAAAAGCATTACTACTCGAGTGGAAAAGGAGAGGGAATTCTATGACAGCTACCCGTGGACTGGAAGGCGTTGTTGCCGCTCAATCTTCAATCTGTTCGATCGTTGATGGTGTTCTCTGTTATGGCGGTATCAACATCGATGAATTGGCAGAACACGCAACCTTTGAAGAGGTTGTCTACCTACTCTGGCATGGAGCGCTACCGAAGCGTGATCAGCTGGAAACATTACAAAAGCAACTGGGTGAAGCTGCGGCTGTTCCAGCGGAAGTTCTGGAAGGCATCCGCAACTATCCACAAGGTGTTCACCCAATGGCAGCATTGCGCACAGCTGTCTCTTCGTTAGCTCTCTACGACTCAGAAGCACAGGTCATGACTACTGAGGCTAACTACCGCAAGTCAATTCGATTGATGGCACAAACTCCAACCCTGATCGCTGCTTTTGCTCGTATGCGCAAAGGTCTGGAGCCAGTTGCTCCAAAAGCGAACTACACCATCGCACAGAATTTCCTGTACATGCTGACTGGTGAAGAGCCAACTGAAACAGCTGTGAAAGCGTTCAACGTTGCTTTGATCCTGCACGCTGACCACGAGTTCAACGCATCTACTTTTGCAGCTCGTGTAACCGTTGCCACGCTGACTGATATCTACTCCGGTATCGTATCTGCTATTGGCACGCTGAAAGGTCCTTTGCACGGTGGAGCAAATGAGGCAGTAGCTGCTATGCTGACTGAAATCGGTTCCCTCGACAAAGTGGAAGGCTACGTACGTCAAAAGCTGGACAACAAAGACAAGATTATGGGCTTCGGACATCGCGTCTACAAAGATGGCGATCCACGCGCCAAATGGCTGAAACAAATGTCCAAAGAACTGACTGCACAAATCGGTCGTCCTGAGCTGTACGAGATGTCTGTTAAAATCGATGACATGGTAACAGGTGAAAAAGGCCTGAAACCAAACGTTGATTTCTACTCCGCATCCGTATACATCTCTCTCGGACTGGAAATCGATCTGTTCACTCCAATTTTTGCGATCAGCCGCATGTCTGGATGGACAGCACATATTATGGAACAGTATGAAAACAATCGTCTGATCCGTCCTCGCGCTGATTACACTGGCCCGGTCAACCAGCATTACGTGCCAATCGACCGCCGCTAAACATTGCTATTCCGAGCGTGGTGACAGGTGTATATGCATGGCACATACACCTCGTGGCGAAAGCTTGAGAACTACCACTGGCATGTGGTAGTTCTCCTACGTCTGGAAATATTTCTAATACCTACTTTCTTATTTGGAGGGATTCTCTGTGTTTAAAAACTTGTCGCAACCGACTGCTGGTGAGAAAATCACCGTAGACAATGGAAAACTGGTAGTTCCAAACAATCCGATCATTCCTTTTATCGAGGGTGACGGTACGGGTCCTGACATCTGGAAAGCGTCTGTTCGCGTTCTCGATGCAGCTGTAGAAAAAGCTTACAAAGGCGAGAAAAAAATCGCTTGGTTCGAAGTATTCGCGGG
Organism: Brevibacillus sp. AY1; assembly: GCF_029870785.1. Lineage (NCBI taxonomy): Bacteria > Bacillati > Bacillota > Bacilli > Caryophanales > Paenibacillaceae > Brevibacillus > Brevibacillus sp. AY1. The sequence goes on along the minus strand of NZ_JAFLPN010000016.1, from coordinate 47,006 downwards.
CGAAAAATCCTTCAACCAATACAATGAGTGGCTGCCAGAAGATACCCTGACTGCTGTTCGTGAATACCTGATCGCGATCAAAGGTCCTCTGACTACTCCAGTTGGCGGCGGTATCCGCTCCATCAACGTAGCTCTGCGTCAAGAGCTGGACCTGTATGCTTGCGTACGTCCAGTCCAATACTTCGACGGTGTACCATCCCCTGTGAAACACCCAGAGCTGACTGACATGGTGATCTTCCGTGAGAACACTGAAGACATCTACGCAGGTGTAGAGTGGGCTGAAGGCACTCCAGAAGTGAAAAAAGTAATCGACTTCCTGCAAAACGAAATGGGCGTGAAGAAAATCCGCTTCCCGGAAACATCCGGTATCGGTATCAAGCCTGTATCCAAAGATGGTACAGAGCGTCTGGTTCGCGCTGCTATCAACTACGCGATCGACAACAACCGCAAATCCGTAACATTGGTACACAAAGGAAACATCATGAAGTTTACCGAAGGCGCGTTCAAAAGCTGGGGTTATGCAGTGGCTGAAGCTGAATACGGCGACAAAGTATTCACTTGGGCACAATACGACCGCATCAAAGCTGAAGGCGGAGACGCTGACAAAGCACAAAAAGAAGCGGAAGCAGCTGGCAAAATCATCGTAAAAGACGTGATTGCTGACGCGTTCCTGCAACAAATCCTGACTCGTCCAGCTGAGTACGATGTCGTAGCAACCCTGAACCTGAACGGTGACTACATCTCTGACGCACTGGCTGCTCAAGTAGGCGGAATCGGTATCGCTCCTGGTGCCAACATCAACTACCTGACCGGACATGCGATCTTTGAAGCAACACACGGTACTGCTCCTAAATACGCTGGCCTGGACAAAGTAAACCCATCCTCCGTGATTCTTTCCGGAGAAATGATGCTGCGTCACCTGGGCTGGAACGAAGCAGCTGACCTGATCATCAACTCCATGGAAAAAACCATCTCCGCGAAAACCGTTACTTACGATTTCGCTCGTCTGATGGAAGGCGCATCTGAGCTGAAATGCTCCGAGTTCGCTGATGCTTTGATCAACAACATGTAAGTTCCGCTTGACAAGACGCATCGATTACTAAGATTTTGGAGGGGATTGAAAATGGCTTTCCAACGTAAAAAAATCGCGGTTATCGGTAGTGGCTTCACCGGAGCAACAACAGCATTTATCTTGGGTCAAAAAGAACTGGGTGACGTCGTACTGGTTGACATCCCTCAATTGGAAAACCCAACAAAAGGGAAAGCACTGGATATGATGGAATCCTCGCCTGTACTGGGCTTCGATGCCAACATTACAGGTACTTCCAACTACGCAGACATCAAGGATGCCGATCTGGTTATCATTACGGCAGGGATTGCCCGCAAGCCTGGCATGTCCCGCGATGATTTGGTGAACACCAACGCCGGCATCATGCGTTCTGTGGCGGAGCAAGTAAAAACTTATGCACCAAACTCCATTGTCATCGTACTGTCCAACCCGGTTGATGCCATGACCTACACCTTCTTTAGGACCTCCGGCTTCCCGAAAGAGCGCGTGATCGGTCAATCCGGCGTGCTTGATACGGCTCGTTTCCGTACCTTTGTGGCGATGGAGCTGAACGTATCCGTAGAAGACGTAACGGGATTTGTACTGGGTGGTCACGGGGATGACATGGTTCCATTGGTTCGCTACTCCTATGCGGGCGGTATTCCACTGGAAAAACTGATCTCTCAAGATCGTCTGGATGCCATCGTGGAACGCACGCGCAAAGGCGGCGGAGAGATCGTGAACCTGCTGGGCAACGGCTCTGCCTACTATGCGCCAGCGGCTTCTCTGGTACAGATGGCGGAAGCGATCCTGAAAGACAAAAGACGTATTCTGCCTTCCATTGCACTCTTGCAGGGCGAATACGGCTACAACGATCTCTACCTCGGGGTACCAACCCTGTTGGGTGGAAATGGGATTGAAAAAATCATCGAGCTGGAACTCACAGCAGATGAAAAAGCAGCTCTCGACAAGTCTGCTGACTCGGTACGCAATGTAATGGCTGTATTGAAATAAGCAAAAGTACCAAACCTAAGGACGTCCTTCTTTTGGAGGGGCGTCCTTTTCCATTTCGGCCCATATCCGTGCATCTTTACAAAAAAATTACTTGTCTTCCTTCGACCCAATTGGCAGACTGAAGATGACATCGGCAATCTAGGGGGAAAACCGGATGACAAAAATATTAGTCGTAGACGACGAAGTATCCATTGTGAAGCTATTACAATTTAATTTAGAAAAATCGGGCTTTGAAGTGGTGACCGCCTTCGACGGAAAGCAAGCACTGGAGGCAGTGAAGAGTGAACAGCCTGATTTTATTATTCTGGATCTGATGCTGCCAAAGCTGGATGGGATGGATGTATGCAAAACACTGCGGCAGGAACGCAACCAGACACCGATTCTGATGCTGACAGCGAAGGACGATGAGCTGGACAAAATCCTCGGTCTGGAGCTTGGGGCGGATGATTACTTGACGAAGCCTTTCAGCCCACGTGAGGTGATCGCGAGGGTAAAGGCCATCCTGCGTCGCATCCAGGCCACACCAGAGGCCGCGACAGCGCCGGAGCATATGGTCATCTCGATGGGAGACATCCGCATTTATCCGGAAAAATACGAGGTGTACCGTCAGGAGGAGAAAGTCGAGCTGACTCCCAAGGAATTTGAACTCCTGCATTATTTGGCGAGTCATCAAGGTCGAGTTTTGACCCGCGATCAATTGCTCAATGCTGTATGGAATTACGATTTCATTGGGGACTCACGCATTGTTGACGTTCATGTCAGCCACCTGCGGGAGAAGCTGGAGGATGACACAAAAAATCCGCGCTATATCAAAACCGTACGCGGTCTGGGATATAAGTTGGAAGGATAACAGGAGGCCTTACATTGACTCGCTTTCGCATGAAATTGACCTTGACGATCCTAGGCTTGATATCCCTGGTCTTGCTTTTGATGGGCGTCTATTTTGCCAAGGTATTGGAGAATTCCTATCTCCAGTCACTTCATGAGCTTCTGTACCGGGAATCCAGGCTGCTAGCACAGGTGGTTCGATTTCCAGAGGTGTTTTCACACCAAGGCAACCTGGCGAATCAGGTAGAGCAGATCGCGCCTACAGAAGAAGTACGGGTCACTGTAATCAACAACGACGGTAGTGTATTGTACGACAGCTATTCGACTGCACGAGGAATGGAAAACCACCTGGACCGTCCCGAGTTTCGCATGGCATTGCTAGGAGAGACGGGAATGTCTCGGCGATTCAGTGAGACGCTGGGCGAGGACATGATGTATGTCGCAGTTCCTGTGCAGCAGGATGGCAAGACCATCGGAGCGGTGCGTTCGGCAATGTCCATGCGAGATATTACCGATACGATACACAACATGTGGTACAGCCTGCTGACTGGCCTTTTGGTTACGCTGGTGATCGGCTCCATCGTCGTTTCCCGCATTTCTTTTTCCATCATTCGACCGATTGAAGAGATTACCCGTGTAGCTCGCAATATTACTCAGCGTCAGTTTGAAAGCAGGGTACGGATCAAAGCAAAGGACGAGATCGGTCAGCTGGCTGGCGCCATTAACTTCATGGCATCCAGCCTGGAACAGCAAATGTACGAGATCTCCGAAAACCAGCAGCGCCTCTCCGGAGTGTTGAACAACATGACGAGCGGTGTGATTTTCATCACGGAGCATCGACGGATCATGCTGGTCAATCCAGCTGTAGAAAAGCTTCTGGGCACGCCTGGACATGACGTGGTAGGCAAGCTGCACATCGAGGCAGGCAAAAGCTTTGGGCTCAGCCAGTACATTGACCGTTGCCTGGACAAAAAAGAGAAATTTCGCCAGGAGGTCCACATCTATTACCCGCAGGAGCGCATCCTCGACGTCAATTTTGCACCGTATATCAATTTCAAAGGGGAGTCCAAAGGGGTAGTAGTCGTCCTTCACGACATCACCGAGATTCGGCGTCTGGAGAAAATGCGAAGTGACTTTGTTGCCAATGTTTCGCATGAGCTACGAACCCCGATAACGTCGATCAAAGGATTTACGGAAACGCTCCTGGATGGGGCGATGCAGGACGAGGAGACATGTCGGAACTTTTTGCAGATTATTTCCGATGAAAGTGAGCGGCTGTATCGGATGATTCGCGACATTCTCGACTTGTCCAAGATCGAGCAAAGGAGAATACCGCTGCAAAAGGAACAAGTGCACGTACAGGATGTGATTACGTCAGCAGTTGCGATTGTCAACGATACGGCACAACGTAAGAATCTGACGATCACGCTGCCCGGCACCAAGCCTGATATCTGGCTGATGACAGACAGGGATTGCTTGCAGCAAATCATCCTCAACCTGCTGGCCAATGCAGTCGCCTATACGCCAGAAAACGGCTCGGTCACGATCTTGACCGAAGTGACCCACCAGCAGCTGCGGTTACAAGTGATCGATACAGGAATCGGCATACCAGAGTCTGACTTATCGCGTATCTTCGAGCGTTTCTATCGCGTAGATAAAGCTCGCAGCCGCGATTCGGGCGGAACTGGCTTGGGTCTTGCGATCGTCAAGCATCTGGTAGACAATCTCAACGGACAGATTTTTGTTGACAGTGTAGAAGGCAGAGGAACGACGTTTACCATCCTCTTGCCTGGCGTTGAAAAATTTACGGAAAGATTACAGTAGCTTCATCTGTCCTAGATAATTGGCGTATACATTTGTGTTGAGAGCTGACGAGGGGGAAATAGGATGACACGGTACGCCTTTGAAGAGCAAATGGACGTTCTGCATCGCAAAATGATGACAATGGGCTCGCTTGTGGAAGAAGCCATCCACAAATCCATTAAAAGTCTGGTGGAAAGAGACGTTCAATTGGCTGAGCAGGTCATTGTCAATGATAAAATGATTAACGAGTTGGAACACGAGATTCAGAGTGGCTGCTTTCAACTGATTGCGCTGCAGCAGCCAGTCGGCAATGATTTGCGTCGCCTGGGCACCATGCTGAAGCTGGTGACCGATTTGGAGAGAATGGGAGATCATGCTGTTTCAATTGCAAAGACAACGAAACGCTTGATGAACGAGGAGTACGTCAAGCCGCTGATCGATATTCCGCTGATGGCGGGTCACGTCAAAGAGATGGTGCGTGATTCGTTGAATGCCTATATTGCTCGCGACAAGGAAGCAGCTGAGCAAATTGCATTGCGCGATGATGTCGTCGACAAGCTGTATTCGACTGTTTTCCGTGATCTTGTTGCACTCATGACCAAGAACAGCGACTCGATTTCACAAGCCACACATCTTTTGCTGGTGGCGCAGTATCTCGAACGCATCGCAGACCACGTGACCAATATCTGTGAGTGGATCATTTACATGTCCACCGGAAAAATGACGGATTTGAATAAGTAAATTCATTTGAAAAAGTCGCAGCTAAAAAGTCGCGGCTTTTTCTTTTTTGTCCTTTGACCGAGAATTACTGGCTAAGACAGACGCCCATCGTCCGCGTCCTGCATAGGATAAAGCGAACTGAAATGTGTAAGACAAAGCAGTGGAGGGATTGCGATGACGACAGCAGAACGCCATATTTACGCGGCGGGCAACACAGCCAGAGGGTATCGAACATTGTACGATTCGGTGCTCGCGGGATTGGACCGCATTTACTTGCTGACAGGGGTCGTGGAGGGCATTACGTCTGGCTTGATAGAGACAATGGGAAAAGAGCTAGCCAAGAAAACACATCAGGTGGAATGGATTCATTCCCCTTTTATGAATGGGCAGTATGATGGCATCGTATTTCCAGAGCTAAAGGTAGCGATCATGGATTACAGCTATCCGCGCATCTGGAGGCCGCAGGGACCGGGCGTCAAAGAGATCCAGGTAAACCTGCAGACGGCGTTGATTCCAGATAAGCTTGCGCCATACAAGGATAAGATCGCAGGCTGGTACGAGAAGATTTTTGCCTACGACCAGCAAGCGTACACAGCATATGGAGAAGCCTTGCGCATTCACGATGACTGGGAGGCGATCTACATTTCCAATCTGGACCCTCAAGCGGCTAACCAGATCACAGAAGAAGTCAAGGAGCTGTTCTTCGGCCAAGGAAGCCTGCCCAAGGAATCCCGTGTACGCCGCATGTATCTCGGAGCTGCGACGCCAGCAGGCCCGGTAGATCATATCATGAAGCTGACTGATCAACTGGATAAGCGGTATTTTATCAAAGGAAGACCGGGGTCTGGGAAATCCACGATGCTCAAAAAGCTGGTGGAGGAAGCGGTCAAAAACGGCATGGACGTCGAAGTCTATCACTGTGGATTGGACCCGCACAGTCTGGACATGGTGATCCTGCCGGAGAAAAGTGTGGCTATTTTCGACAGCACCGCGCCCCATGAGTATTTCCCGAGCAAGGAGACAGACGAGGTCATCGATATGTACGCACGCGCGATAACTCCTGGCACGGACGAGAAATACAGCGATCAAATCCACCAAATCAAGACCCGTTATACGCAAAAAGTAAAAGAGGCCAACGCCTATCTCGTAGATGCCAAGGATCTGCGCGAGCAATTGAATGCCGCGTACTGGGATGCGACGGATCAGACGAGGCTAAGAGCGATAGGTCAGGCCATCCTGAGCGTGCTGGCCCGCAACAATTGAATCGATAGTCTCGCATGAAACCCGTTTGACTGCTCATACTACTGGAAGGAGGTGAGCAGTTGGATGGGTTTCGTTTTGACTTTGGCTCTGCTATTCATGATCACGCCCTTGGAGCCTGCTGATTTCTTATCCATAGAGATGGGCGAGGAGACGGTGGCGATTCTGGATCGTGATGACTACACCCTGCCCTTCTCCGGGGTTCCGCTTGTGGATGAAGAGCGATTGGAGCGGGTGGTTGAAAAAGTGGAAAAGCTGGCGTATCGAGAGCCGATCAATGCCACAATCAGTGATGGCGGCAAGATCCTGCCAGAGAAAAAGGGGCGAAAGCTGAATCGCGCTGTATTTCTTCAACAGGTTTATGATTACTATTACGGCACTGGTGCCAAGGAGTTAAACGTAACCTACCTGGAGGTTTACCCAAAAGTAGACCAGGCGCTGCTCTCACAAGTACGGAAAAAAGTGATTGGTCAGTACATCACTTATTTTAATTCCGGCAATAAAAACCGCTCTCATAATATTATGCTTGCTTCCAAAGCCATCAACAATTACGTCGTGTTGCCGGGCGAGAATTATTCCTTTAACAAAGTCGTGGGCAAGCGGACAAAAGCAAAAGGGTATTTGCAGGCACCTGTCATCGTACGGGGAGAGCTTTCCGAGGGGATCGGCGGAGGGATCTGCCAGGTCTCATCGACTTTGTTCAATGCAGTGGACAAGGCAGGATTACATATATTGCAGCGCTATTCACATAGTCGCGATGTCGCCTATGTGCCATCGGGACGGGATGCCACAGTGAGCTGGTATGGACCTGATTTTGTCTTTCAAAACAAATATGCGTACCCAGTCTTGATCCGGGCACATTCGAGTTACGGACAAATGTACGTTTCCGTGCATTCCTTTCCAGAGATCGAATACGAGCCAAGATACGTGCCGAGCGTCCGCAATCAAACACCAGAGGAAGGTCCGGCAAGTCCGGATTTTCTCGAACCAAGTAATCCTTAATGAATACTTTGTTTACATATGCAGCACTTTTTATAAGTGCTGTTTATTGCGTTTTAAAGCGCTTACAAGAAATGTGGTAGAAAAGAAATAGTTGCCAGTAACAAAAAATAGGCGTATAGTGTTGGCTGTGATTGAAGAATTTCGCGCACGAAATATTTTAGGGGAAAGGAGAGTCAAATGAACGATAGGGCTTTGGAAATCAAGGATTTACTCAAAAGCTTGAACAAAACGTTAGGTACCATGGCTACCAAAGAGCTGGCCAAATACGGACTTACCGTACCTCAACTGGTTGTAATCCGCCATATCATGGGAGAACCCAAAACCATCGGACAGCTCAGCAAAGCTGTGGATTTGTCCTACAGCACCGTATCGGGCATTATTGACCGTCTGGAAAGAGAAGAACTGGTCGAGCGAACACGGGATGAAAATGATCGGCGTGTAGTCTGGATACAGAAAACGGAGAAATTGGTGAAATTGTTTGCAGAAGTAGATGTGGACTTAGGGGAATTTTACAAACGAAATTTTGAGGGATTTTCCAATGATGAAATGGATGGCATCATCCATTCGTTGAAAACGTTGTTGAAAAAATTTGAAGAGAGAGAAAGCTGAGGAGAAAAGATGAAACGAAAATTGGTATTGTATATCATTTTACTCCTCCTCGTCGGAGGCGGCGGAGGCATCGGGTACTATTACTGGTACCAAGGAGCGAATTTTGTCACCACACAGGATGCGCGAATTTCCGGCGATATTTATCGTGTCATGCCGAAAATGACTGGAAAGCTTACCAGCCTGGATGTTAAAGAAGGTGACACCGTCATGGCTGATCAAATGGTTGGGCAGCAGGATACAGCCAATTTGGCAGGTACCTCCCTGGAAAACAGTGTGCTCCGCTCACCGATTACCGGAACCGTCATTAAAACCCAAGCCAAAGTGGGAGAAATCGTATCTACAGGTCAAACCGTTGCATTGGTTATCGATGAAAGCAAATTATATATCTCTGCTAACCTGGAAGAGACAGAAATCACACGTATCAAAGTGGGACAGCAAGTCGACATCAAAATAGACGCGTACCCCGGTAAAACATTGGTCGGGCATTTGAGTGAAATCGGTCAGGCGACGAACTCCATGTTCTCCTTGATGCCTGCGGTAAATACGAGCGGGAATTTTACCAAGGTTACACAGCGAGTACCGATTAAAATTGCCCTTGATGATACAGCAGGCCTTCAATTGTCAGCGGGTCTGAACGCAGAAATTAAAGTGCATGTGAAGGAGCGGTAAAAGGATGAAAAAAACAACGAAAACACTCGGAGTCCTCTTTGCAGCGATCTCGCTGATTGCCGCGGGCTGTAGCGAGTCATCCGCTTCTCCTGCCGAAGCATTGCCTATCGTGAAAACTTGGAAGATTGCCTCTATGCAGTCTGGAGTGACGACGAACGGAAAGATTGTAGCTTCTGAAGAAGTACAAGTGGTTTCCAAGGTATCCGGAAAGATCGCAACGGTACCTGTACAGGAAGGTTCTGTGGTCAAGCAGGGAGATGCCTTGATTACGCTTGAATCCAGTGATTATCAAGAGCAGATCAATCAAGCGCAGGCAGCCATTGCAGGTGCGCAGGCAAGACTGCGCGATACCAAGGCAGGCGCGCGTACCCAGCAGTTGCAGCAGTTGTCCAGCGGCGTAGAGCAAGCCAAAGCTAGCCTGCAAGTCGCAGAAAACACTTACAACCGGATGAAGGCGCTGTTTGATTCCGGCGCACTCTCGCAGGCAGAGCTGGAAAGAGTGGCTCTCGATCTGGAGAAGGCGCGCAGAGGACTGGAACAGTCGCAAGCACAGTACGATTTGGCCAAGGCTGGTCCTACGGCTGATACCGTCGCAGCACTGGAAGCAGAAGTAGCTCGCCTGAATGTCAGCCTGGAAATGGCAAAAAACAGCTATGACAATACCGTCGTCCATGCTCCGATATCCGGCATTGTAGCCAAGCGCAATGTCAATCCGGGTGAGATGGCAGGTGCTGGGGCTCCGCTGATGGTCCTGGTGAAAATGGATCAGGTGAAGGTCGAGGCAAGCGTGCCTCAGGCGCAAATCAATCAAGTCAAGGTCGGGGATAACGTGGATGTGAAGGTTGCCGGCATGAATGAAAAGGTGTGGAATGGTCAGGTTGAATTCGTTTCCCCTGTCTCTGATGCCAACAGCAGTTCTTTCCCAATCAAGGTGAAGCTGGATAATCCGGATGGGTTGCTCCGCGCAGGGATGGTAGCAGAAGTCTACCTCCAGGGAGAAGCTCAAAAAGGTACCAAAGTGCCTTCCTCGGCGATTGTCGAGAAGGAGAGCAAGAAATATATCTTCACTGTTGACCAGGGTGTGGTCCATCAGGTGGAGGTATCCGTCAGCGATTCCAGCTCAGACTGGTCCGTCGTGACAGCAGGTGTAGCCGAGAATGATCAGATTGTCGTCAATCCGACAGATGCCCTGTCGGATGGCAGTAAGGTGAGCGTAAACTAGCGGGGGTGAGGACATGGCGGAAGCGGTGGCACAGCGAGAGGAAAAAGGCGGAAGCGGCGGCATGTGGCTGTCTCTTCTCGCTATTCTCTCTGGAACCTTCGTGGCGATCCTGAACAACAGTTTAATTACAGTTGCCCTGCCTTCGATGGTCAATATCTTTGGCTCGACAACGGAGAAGATGCAGTGGGTATTAACGGGATACATGCTGGCCAATGCAGTCATGATTCCGATGAGCGGATCTCTGTCCGCAAAGTTTGGATCTAAAAGAATTTTTGTGCTTTCACTGGGGGCTTTTACGGTATCCTCGGTATTATGCGCCCTGGCTTGGAACGATATCTCCATTATTGCGTTTCGTGTCATCCAAGGCATTAGCGGCGGTATGATTATGCCGCTTGGAATGTCCATGATCTACATGATTGTGCCCAGAGAAAAAATCGGGATGGCTCTCGGAATATTCGGGATTGCCTCGATGACAGCACCGGCATTGGGACCGACGCTCGGTGGTTATCTGATCGAATTTTTAAGCTGGCAGTTCCTCTTTTTGATCGGGGTGCCCTTTGGAGTATTTGCTGTATTGATGAGTATGATTTTGTTGAAAGAAACGCCGAAAAAACCGGAACTCTCGTTTGACTATCTGGGAGCATTTCTCTCCATTTTTGGATTCGGGACGCTTTTGCTCGCTTTCAGCCAAGGGCAGTCGCAAGGATGGAATTCCTTTTATATCGTCATCCTGTTTTTCGTAGCGATTATTAGTTTGGCCTTGTTTATATGGGTCGAGCTGGGCAAAGAGCATCCACTCCTGGATCTGCGCTTGTTGAAAATCCCTGTCTTCTCGATCAGTATTTTGACTTCCAGCTTTGTCATGATGGGGATGATGGGCGGTATTTTCCTCATGCCGATCTTTTTGCAAAACATTCAAGGGCTTACCGCGATGGAGACAGGGATTCTATTGATGCCGCAGTCAATCGCGATGGCCGTCATGATGCCGATCAGCGGAAAGCTGATGGATAAGTACGGCGTCGGTCCAATCGGTCTGGTCGGCTTGATCATCATGAGTGTTACCACGTTTGAGCTGCACAATCTGGCCTCGGACAGCATGCACGAATGGATTAATATGATCATGACGATTCGCGGTATCGGGATCGGACTTTGTATGATGACCTTGAATGCGGTAGGGATGAATGCCGTGCCTAGGCAAAGTGTAGGGGATGCTTCGCCGCTCTCCAATGTACTGCGTCAGGTCATGAGCTCCTTTGCCATTGCGCTTTTGACGGTCGTCATGCAATCTCGCCAGACGTTCCATATGTCTTCCATCTCCGATAACCTGAACACAAATGTGGCTACGCAATTACTGACCGGACTTGGCGGATTGTACACGCAAGCAGGTGTGGACGTTGCCTCTGGGACCGCAGGCGCGTCGACCATTCTGTACGGGATGATGGCCAAGGAAGCAATGGTGCGAGGGCTCGGGGATACATTCCTGGTCTCAGCGATTCCGATTGTCCTGTCTATTCCATTCTTGTACTTCCTGCACAAAAAGCCTGAGAAGACCGAAAAAGCACCACAACAAAAGACAGCAGCCTAATGGTTGCTGTCTTTTGCTTTACTGGTTTCAGGAGAGTAGTCGGTAGATCCAATAAATAATCCGCCCCACAATGTAACCGAGGACGATGGTCCAGCCAATCTTGGCCCAGACACGAAGTCCCTTTACGTATTCACTCAGGCTTTTCCGTTGCTGGGGTCCTTTGTTCATTGGCACTTACTCCTTTCCTGGCAGGCTGATTAAAGCGGATAAAGAGAAAAATACCACCTATGATGATCAAACCGCCGATCCATTGCGGCAACGTGACGACTTCGCCGAGGATGATGTACGCGAGAATGGCAGTTCCAATCGGTTCGCCCAAAATGCCCATGGAAATCGTGGTCGTGTTGAGCCATTTGATGACCCAGTTCAACAAGGAATGACCCAGTAGAGTCGGGAACAAGGCAAGGCAGAAAAACCAACCCCAGTCCTGTGCCGAATAGCCGACTAGTGGATAGCCAAGTACCAGATCGTAGCCAATCAGGAGCAGACTGGTTACGGAGTACACGACCAGCGTGTAGGAAAAGGACGATAAGTATTGCCGGATAAATTGCCCCACTAGCCAGTAACCCGTCACAGTGATCGCCCCTAGCAAGGCCAGCGCATCTCCCCAGAGAGCCATCCCGCCGATCTGAAAATCTCCCCAGGCGATGACGAAGCTGCCGACAATGGCAAGTACGCCACCCATCAATGCCAGCGGACGGATTCGCTCCTGAAAAAAGAAATAGCCGCCGATGAAGGCGAAGAGTGGCTGGAGCGTGACCAGTACCGTAGAGCTGGCTACCGAGGTGTAATTGAGCGACTCGAACCAGAGCAGGAAGTGGCTAGCCAAAAAGGCGCCGGACAAAATGCAGAGCCACCAAGCTTTTTTGGTCATTCGCCCAATCTCCTGTATTGCGCCACGATTCCAGATCAAGAGCGGCAAGGTAAGGACGACGGAGAAGACGAGTCGATAGGTAGCGATGATCGGAGCCGGAGCGTCTGAGAGCTTGACGAAAATGGCTGAGGTTGAGATGGCGAGCACGCCGAACAACAAGACGAGATAAGGCGGAATCAACGGTTTATCTGTTGGCTGTACCACTAGAAGCACCTTCTTAGATAGGAAATCAAGACGCTTCCTATTGTACCGTTCGCCCGTCCAATTCACAATGTTCATGCTCACGGGTTTTGCTGAGAGGTTTTGCTTCAATCGGGAAATCCTACAAGCATGCGAAAACGAATGACCTGTTGCCTGTTGCTCTTGTTTTTGTTGATGAGTTTGCCAGAGAGTAGTGATGCACTTCCTTTTACCCCCATTCAGATTTTGATCGACGTCGGACACGGAGGTGTTGATTCAGGTACCACCTATGGCTCCCTGCATGAAAAAGATATCAATTTGCAGGTAGCCAAAGAGCTTTACCGTCAGCTGACCGATGCAGGCTACAAGGTCGCATTGAACAGGAGCGAGGACATTGCGTTGAGTGAAGAAAACCGATGGCTCAACAATCGCTCCCGCCATCTTCGCGATCTGGCCCAGCGCAGAAATCTGGCCAAGCTGATCGATCCTCAGTTGATGATAAGCCTGCACGTTAACTGGTCTTCTGATTCGAAAAGGAGAGGGCCACTGATGCTGTATCAGAGCAATGAACAAAGCTACATGCTTGCACAGCTTTTGCAAAGCTCGCTCAATCGACTTGCAGAGACGAGCCACAAGCCGGTTAAAGGAAAGACCTACTATATGCTGCGCCACAATTACTGTCCTTCTGTCATCGTCGAGATGGGCTTTATTAGCAATGCGCGTGATCGTGCGATGATGACGGATTCTACTGGGCAAAAAAAACTCGCTCAGGCCATTCGGGATGCCGTGAGCGAGTATATCACCCTTACCGGGGGTATGCAGATGAAGGTAGAGGAGCAGGAGGTCGAGGAAAGCTGGTGGCAGGAGCTAATGGATTGATTGGAAAACCATTTTAGAGATGGTTACAAATTCAGCCTCCTTCTGGATGCGCGGGATGTACTGGCGCAGGATGGAGGCTGTTTTCTTGCCAGCAGGACCGACGTGACCGATGACGATACAGGATGGACCCTGACCCAGTCTGGCGCACACCTTCTCCATCTGCTTGGTAATGTGCTCCGTTGTATGGGAGTCGTCGAGAAACATCTCATTGTCAATATGCGGTACTCCAAGCTCCTCGGCCATTTTACCAGCAACGCTTTTATAATTGGTTTTGCTGTCCAGATAAAAGAGTCCCCGTTCTTTCAAGACACTCATGACGACGCGCATGATTCGTTCGTCAGCCGTTACTTTGGAGCCCATGTGATTGTTCATACCGATGGCGTGCGGCACATCATCAATGGCTTTGTTGACGCGACTGCGAATTTCTTCGTCCGTGAGATCAGAGGTGATGGCGCCGGGTCCTAGCCAGGATGCCTTGCCTTTGATCGGCTCCATCGGCATGTGGACGATGACATCATGACCATTTTTGTGTGCGAGTTCAGCGTCCTTTTGGGTGCTGGGCAAAAAAGGCATGACCGCGATTGTCAACGGTACAGGCATGGATAAAATGTCTTCTGTTCCCTTCATATTGTTCCCGAAATCATCGATGACAAAGGCCACCTGTTTTGCGGGCACAGCGGGTGGTGGAGCCGTCAGAGTGCCAATTGGTTCGAATGCTGCGTGGATGCTGCTTGTACATGAGACAAGTACAGCTGTGAGCAACAGGGAGATGGTTTTTTTCATGGACATAGGATCGCCTGCCTTAACCGTTTTTTTCTAGTCTGTTCAAGGGAGGAAGTCTTTACCCATTCCACCCTGAGGCTTGGCTTAGATGTTTCCCCTGTGTTACGATTAAGAATAGTAGTTTTGTTACGAGAGGGGTCGGATTCGTTGGGTCATTTTGTCTTGATAGATGGAAACAGTATTGCCAACCGTGCCTTTTACGCACTGCCGCTTTTGTCCACGTCAGCGGGACTTCATACCAATGCTGTGCTTGGTTTTACGACCATGCTGTTGAAGGTATTGGAGGAAATGAAGCCTACGCATATCATGGTCGCTTTTGATGCGGGCAAAGTGGTGTTTCGTCACAGTGAGTTTGCTGAGTACAAGGGAGGACGCAAGAAAACTCCACAGGAGCTGTCTGAGCAGTTCCCACTCATCCGCGAGCTGCTGGACGCCTTTTCCATCAAGCGCTTTGAGCTGGAAGGCTACGAAGCGGATGACATCATCGGTACCTTGACGAAGCAAGCCGACGAGCAGAAATGGAAAACGACCGTGATTACTGGAGACAAGGACATGCTGCAGCTCGTCTCAGATCAGGTATCAGTTGCGCTGACTCGCAAAGGAGTCAGTGAGATCGAGCTGTACACACCTCAGGAAATCTCGGATAAATACGGTTTACAGCCCTTGCAAATCATCGATTTGAAGGGCCTGATGGGAGATACCTCTGACAATATTCCGGGTGTGCCAGGTGTCGGGGAGAAGACCGCACTCAAGCTGCTTCATGAATATGGAACGGTTGAGCAGGTTTTGGAAAATATCGATCAAGTATCTGGAAAAAAGCTGCAGGAAAATTTGCGTGAGAATGTAGACAAGGCCAAGCTGAGCAAGGCATTGGCTACGATCATGCGCGATTCGCCAGTGGAACTGGATCTGGATGATACGGTCTACGAGGGCTACGATGGCGTTTCGCTGACCGAATTCTTCAAGAAGATGGAGTTCAAGTCGCTGCTCTCCAAGGTGAAGGTAGCCACACCGGCTGCAGGCGGCGAACCAAGCGAGGCTTTTGCCTTTGAAGTGGTAACCAGTGAGCACTTCGAACGCTATGCACAGAAGCTCACTTCGCCGATGGCGGTATACGTAGAAATGGACGGCGAGAATTACCACCATGCGCCGATCCTTGGCTTCGGGCTGGCTAATGAAGACATCTCCCTATACGTCTCCTGGGATGTGGCCAACGAATGGGAAGCATTCCGCAGCTGGCTGGCTGATCCAAGTCAGGAAAAATGGACATTTGACGGCAAACGCGACACAGTCGGGTTGGAATGGCACGGATTTGCCATCAAAGGCATCAACTTCGACGTGTACCTCGCATCGTATCTGCTCAATGCTGCGGAGAGCAACCCGACAGTGGACAGTATCGCTGCTCAGTACGCGCGGGTACGCGTATTGCCTGACGAGGAGCTGTACGGAAAAGGAGCCAAGCGGCAAGTACCCGAGACAGATGTACTGAGTGAGCATGTCGCACAAAAAGCGACGGCGATCTGGCAGGCAGTCCCGGTTCTTCGGGAGCAGCTGGAAGAAAACGAGCTGACCAGCCTTTTGCAAGAGCTGGAAGGTCCGCTCAGCCTGGTCTTGGCCGTCATGGAAAAACAGGGAATCAAGGTGAATGCCGAACGACTGGAGCAAATGGGGGAAGAGCTGGATCGCAAGCTGGAGGATTTAACCAAGCAGATCCATGAGCTGGCAGGGACCTCCTTTAATATTAATTCTCCCAAGCAGCTGGGGGAGATCCTGTACGACAAGCTGGATCTGCCTGTGATGAAAAAGACCAAGACGGGCCCGTCCACCAGTGCAGATGTCCTGGAAAAGCTGGCGCCGTACCATCCGATCATCGAAGCTATCCTCACTTTCCGTCAGCTGGGCAAGCTGAGATCGACCTATATTGAAGGTTTGACCAAGGAAATCAACGGGAAAACAAAGAAGGTACACACTTTATTCAATCAGGCGACTACGGCAACTGGACGTCTGTCCAGCACCGAGCCCAACCTACAAAACATTCCGATTCGGATGGAAGAGGGCAGAAAGATCCGCGAGGCGTTTATCCCGTCTGAAGAGGGCTGGTACATCCTGGCTGCGGACTACTCGCAGATCGAGCTGCGTATTCTGGCCCATATTTCAGGTGACGAGAACTTGATTGATGCCTTCCGCAAGGGGATGGATATTCATACCCGAACTGCTATGGATGTGTTTGGTGTAGCGGAACAGGACGTGACCTCCCTGATGCGTCGTCAGGCAAAAGCGGTCAACTTCGGGATTGTATACGGTATCAGCGACTATGGTTTGTCGCAAAACCTGAACATTACGCGCAAAGAAGCAGGCGATTTTATCGAACGGTACTTCTCCGTTTTCTCGGGCGTGAGGCGCTGGATGGAGGAGATCGTGAAGCAAGCCAAGCAGGACGGCTACGTGACGACGCTTTTACATCGCCGTCGCTACCTGCCTGATATTCGCAGCAGCAATTTCAACCTGCGCTCCTTCGCCGAACGTACGGCGATGAATACACCGATTCAAGGTACAGCTGCTGATGTCATCAAGCTGGCGATGATCCGCATGCAAGAAGCATTGCAGGAAAAAGGTCTGAAAAGCCGCATGTTATTGCAGGTGCACGATGAGTTGGTCTTTGAGGTGCCGGAAGACGAATTGGAAACCATGCAAAAGCTGGTGCCGGAGGTCATGGAGAGTGCCCTCGCACTAAACGTTCCCCTCAAGGCAGATGTCAACTATGGACGCAGCTGGTACGATGCGAAGTAATAAATAGGCAGTACCCTGCCAAGGCTTCCCCAACCATCTGTGAAAGCCTTGGTTTCCCTATTGAAAAAGCCCATGAGCGGTATGGATTCCTATACAAGAATAGAAAAGGCAGCGAGAGGAGGAGAAACATGCCAGAATTACCTGAGGTAGAAACCGTAGTTCGCACGCTGCAAACCTTGGTAAAGGGGAAGAAGATCGAGCGAATCAGTGTCACGTTGCCGAGAATCATTCGCCAGCCGGATGATGTGGAAGTCTTCAAAGCTCAATTGACCGGCCAGACGATTCACGAGATCAAAAGGCGAGCCAAGTTTATTCAATTTATACTGGACCAGGACGTGCTGATTTCCCATCTGCGGATGGAAGGCAGATATGGTCTGTATCAGGCTGTAGAGCCGGTGGAGAAGCATACGCATGTCATTTTCCACTTTACGGACGGGACAGAGCTGCGCTATCGCGATGTTCGTCAATTCGGGACAATGGACGTGCTTCCACTGGGCATGGAAACGACGGCTGGTCCATTGGCAAAGCTGGGTGTTGAGCCATTGGAAGAGAGCTTCACTGCAGAAGTATTGCGTGAGCTGTTGAAAAATCGCCCCACGAAAATCAAACCTCTCCTGTTGAACCAGGAATGTATTGTCGGGTTGGGGAATATTTATGTGGACGAGTCCTTATTTAAGGCAGGCATTCATCCAGAGCGCCCAGCAGGCACATTGACAGGCAAACAGGTGAAGAAGCTGCATGAAAGTATCGTCGCTACGCTAGCAGAAGCTGTCGATCAAGGGGGCAGCTCGATCAAGTCATACGTCAACGGACAGGGTGAAATGGGGATGTTCCAGCAGTCCCTCCTGGTCTACGGACGCAAGGATGAGCCATGTGTCCATTGCGGTACGCAGATCGTCCGATTCGTGGTAGGCGGCAGAGGCACACACATCTGCCCGAAGTGTCAGAAGAAGTAACGACCTCTAGCAGGGGAGGAGGATGGACATGATACTTGGATTAACAGGCGGCATTGCTACAGGTAAAAGCACCGTCACAGGCATGCTTCGTGAGCGTGGAATACCTGTCATCGATGCGGATCAGATTGCCAGAGAGGTCGTGGAGCCGGGAAAACCTGCTTACGATGCGATTGTTGGACATTTTGGCCGCGATATCTTGCTGGAAGACGGGCAGATTGATCGGAAAAAGCTGGGTGAGATCGTTTTTTCTGACGAGTCCGAGCGGCAAAAGCTAAACGCCATCGTCCATCCAGAGGTACGCCGCGTGATGCGTGAAGAGGCGGAAACGGCTGAAAAGAACGGAGCAAGCATTGTTTTTATGGATATTCCATTGCTGTTTGAGAGCAAGCTGCAGTACATGGTGGAAAAAATAGTAGTGGTGTACGCCCCAGCCGCTATGCAGCTGGCACGGATGATGGAGCGGGACGAGCTGGAGGAAGAGCAGGCGCAAAAACGGCTGCGTGCCCAGTTTCCGATCGATCAAAAACGGGAAGAAGCGGATTTTCTGATTGATAATTCCCGTACAAGAGAGGAAACAGAGCGTCAGGTGGAAAACATGCTCGCCGAGATTCGTGGGGAGTTGGGATCATGAAGCCCGGCAGAAGAAGGGCCTTAATCTTGCTTATTCTGGTAGGGCTCTTCTTATTGCTTAATTCTTCCTTGGTATGGAAGTGGATGTACCCGATCAAGTATCGCTTGGAAATCATGGATGCGGCTCGCCAATACAGCGTGGATCCCCATCTCATCCTTGCCGTGATCCGGTCGGAGAGCAGCTTTCAATCTGACCGCGTCTCCAAAAAAGGGGCGGTTGGGTTGATGCAAATCATGCCGGATACGGCAAAATGGATCGTAGATCAAGGCGATTTCAAGCCTGCAAATGAAGATTACCTGTACGATCCGGTGATGAATATTCGGATTGGAACCTGGTACCTTCAGTTTTTACATGCTCGCTATGAAGGAGACGCAGCCAAGATCATCGCGGCTTACAATGCTGGGCCTGGTAAAGTAAACGGCTGGCTGAGCGATGGACAGTGGAACGGAAGCAGAGATCATCTGGAGGACATCCCGTATCCGGAGACGCGCATGTACGTCCAGCGCGTGCTTTATTACCAAGACCGCTATGAGCGGGTCTATGACGATGAATTACATTAAAAAGTCGCTATCTCGATAAAAAGAGGGGGCGACTTTTCGCTTTTTTGCCCTCCACGAAAGTACCACGGGTTTCCAATAGGTGCATTCTTTTTTTCCAGCCTATTAGGAGAATAGAACGAAAATAGGAAAACACAATAAGGTAATCAGCAGGGGTAAATCGTCCAAATATTTATTTTTCAGTAAAACACATTGATAATTGTGTCATACTTATTATAATAAAGGTAACAGATCAGCGTAACTTAATTGAGGAAGGGGTTTCTCTATGACAATCAAAATTGGTATTAATGGTTTCGGCCGAATTGGACGCATGGTATTTCGCCGCGCAGTTCAGGACCCCAACATCGAAATCGTCGCAATCAACGCTAGTTATCCAGCCGAGACACTTGCTCACCTGTTGAAATACGACACCATTCACGGACGTCTTCCAAATAAAGTAGAAGTAAAAGACCAAACGATCTTTGTAGACGGCAAGCCGACAAAGGTATTGTCTGATCGCGACCCACTGAAGCTGCCTTGGGGAGAGCTCGGGGTGGAAATCGTCGTGGAAGCGACTGGGAAATTTACGAACCGTGAAGGCGCAGGCAAGCATTTGCAAAGCGGTGCCAAAAAAGTAGTCATTACCGCTCCGGCGAAAGAAGAGGACGCAACCATCGTAATGGGTGTAAATGACACCATCTACGATCATGCGAACCATCATATTGTATCCAACGCTTCGTGCACCACGAATTGCTTGGCGCCTGTTGCGAAAGTTTTGAACGATGCATTCGGGATTGAGCAAGGCCTGATGACGACGATCCACTCGATTACCAACGACCAAGTCAATATCGACAATCCGCACAAGGACTTGCGCCGCGCACGTGCCGCTGGTGAATCGATTATTCCGACAACGACCGGAGCTGCACGTGCAGTAGGCATCGTATTGCCTGAGCTGAACGGCAAGCTGAACGGCTTTGCATTGCGTGTCCCTACACCAAACGTCTCCGTAGTCGATCTGGTGATCAACACGAAGAAGCCTGTAACTGTAGAAGAAGTAAACCGTGTGCTGCGTGAAGCGAGTGAAGGCAGCATGAAGGGCTACCTGGAATTCTGCGATGAACCACTCGTTTCCAGTGACTTTAACGGCAACGAAAATTCCTCGATCGTAGACGGGCTGTCTACGATGGTTATGGGGACCAACCAGGTAAAAGTAATCTCTTGGTACGATAACGAGTGGGGCTACTCCTGCCGTGTCGTAGATCTGGTGCGTCTCGTAGCCGAGCAAAACAATGCTGGCAAAGTGAAAGAAGCAGCAGCTGCAGGTGTGAATTAAATTAAAAATGCAAAAGAAGCACCTCCCGAATCATTCGTGGAGGTGCTTCTTTTTGAACGAAAGCTCGCGAGAATCATGTCCCGTCTGTTTTCGTTTCGGGGTCGTCCTGTTCTGCTTGTTCTGGTGGCGGTTTCAAGGAGCTAATTTGAAACAACTGCTCATCCTCGAAGCCGACGATAAATAGCCGGATCATTCCTTTGAGGTTCAGATCGTAAGGGGAGTGGACATCATTGCCGCGCCCATCCTTGAGAATGCGAATGGTGGGGCGGTGGCTGTAATCTGGATCTACCTTGCTGACGACCCCGACTTCGCCTGTATTGAGGACTACACTGCTTCCGATCGGAAAGATGGCGATATGCCGGATGAACGCCTGGATGAGGTGATGCTCGAATAAATGACCGCCAGAGCCGAGCAGGTATTCCATCGCATCCTGGGGCATGTGTCGCGCTCGCCATGGGCGAGGAGAGGTAAGAGAATCAAATACGTCACACATCCCGACGATCTGAGCGTATTCGTGTACTTGCTTTCCTTTTAACCCTTGGGGATAGCCACTGCCGTTGATCCGCTCGTGATGCTGAAGACAGACGTGAGCAGACAGGAGCGGGATATCGTGCTGCTTTCGCAAGAGATTGAATCCAATCATGGTATGCTGCTTGGCGATTTCTTTCTGCTCCTCGGTCCATTGCTCCTGTGTTTGCAGAAGCTCCTCTGGAAGACTGACTTTTCCGATATCGTGCAGCATCGCTCCAATCCCTAGCTCTCGCAGCTGGATTTGGTTGTAGCCGAGTGACATGCCGACAGCGGTGGCCAGTACAGCAACATTGATAGAATGGTGGTATAGGGAAGGGGAATGAGAAGAAATAGACGTCAAGTGACCCAGCATGTGCTTGTTTTGAATCAGATCTTCCAATATCGCACTGAAAGCACGCTGGAAGTGCAAGCCCATCTCTTTTAAAGAAATTTTGCGTGCGAGTTTATTCGAGTTGGTAATCTGTTTGACGGTTTTTTCGATCGCTTCCACTGCAACCTGTCTCGTCTGTGGTCGAATGACATCCTCGACGACAATGTCCTCGGTACGAGGATCATCGATATAGACCGCATCTACTTTGGAGCGTATCAATCCTTGGATCAGTCTATCCGTTAGGTTCATTCCCTTCCCCAAAAGCACCTTGCCATCCTGGGTAAAAACGGTACGGGCCAGTGTCATGCCTGGCCGGACTTGTCTCAAAGATACTAGCCGCATCTAAATCCCTCCAACAGACCATATTGTACTCCATTCGAATCACGCTTTAAATAGGTACAAGGATTGACTTGACTTCTAATAGGAACATGAGGGACACTGTTTACAAGTATTGTCCGTATTGGAGTTGATTCCGCGATGCGTTGTCCATTCTGTGAGTACAACGGGACTAGAGTCCTAGATTCTCGTCCGTTTAACAATAATAAATCGATTCGTCGCCGGCGTGAGTGTGAAGAATGTGAACGTCGTTTTACGACATTTGAAATGGTGGAAGAATCTCCTCTCATTATCGTCAAAAAAGACGGTACCCGTGAGGAGTTCAGTCGAGATAAGGTTCTGCGCGGACTGGTACGCGCCTGTGAAAAGCGTCCTGTCCCATTGGAAGTGCTGGAAAACGTGGTCAGCGATATCGAAAAGGAGCTGCGTAACTGCGGACAGCCCGAAGTGCCCAGCAATGATGTCGGGGAAAAAGTAATGGAGCGTTTGTACCATGTAGATGAAGTCGCGTATGTCCGTTTTGCATCGGTCTACCGTCAGTTTAAAGATATCTCTGTCTTTATGAAAGAGCTAGAGGAGCTTTTGGCACAAGCCAGAAACAGTCATACACCATTCAATAAAGAATAGAGATCGGACAATCGAACATGGATCGCAAGGTGCTCTCGCCTAGAATAGCCGGGGGCTTTTTGGCTTTCCATCTGTTTTCGCCACTAAGCCAGGGTGGCCATGCTATAATAGAAAAACGAGATACGTAAGGAAGGAAAGAGTCACATGCGCCGACTAGTATGGAACGAATTGACACCTAAGGACAGGTTTCTGGTGCGAATGATCCGTCCACTCAGCATTGCCGAAACAGGCTTTGTCACTCAGCTCTATATGCCGATCATCGGTGTCGAATCATTCGCCCTCTACCAACTGCTTGTTCATGAGGTTCAGCAAGTGAGCGGTGCAGCAGCTGAGAGCTCGCACCGAACCTTGATGCTGGCCACCTCGCTGTCGTTGGATCGGCTGTTGGCAGCACGTGAGCGGCTGGAGGCGATCGGTCTTCTGGAAGTGCGACGCCGGGAAAACACGCAGCGTGACTATTTTTACGAATACGTCCTAAAACCGCCTCTCACACCTGGAGAGTTTTTTGCTGATTACGTACTGTCGTTGATGCTCTTGAACAAGATCGAAAATATCCGTTTTCAACAGCTGAGACAGCAATATGCAGACCCACTCGCCAGCCAGCTCATGCAGGAGTACAGCACGGTGGAAAATGTGACCAAGGATTTTCATGAAGTGTTTCAATCCTTGAAACCGTCTGAGCTTGAGGTGGAAAAGGGTTCGGAGCGGGAGCAGTTTTTATCCGAGATGGAGACAGCCTATCCACTGGCTGACATGAAATCAGGCTTTGAAGCAGAAGTGAATCACCCGCTCAGCGTCTCCTCCCTGCGCCTCTATCTGCCGGACAATGCGGATGCGGAAAAGGTATTGGGTGGAAGCAGCATGGAGCTTTTGTATCAGCTGTGCCATTTTTATCAGCTGGATAGCTGGGGATTGGGCCAGGAGCTGCGCGACTGGACGCTCTACAAGCAGGACCGTAGCCTGGATGCTGATGTCCTCCGCAAACGCCTGGTGCAGCGCTATACCGATGACAAGCTGTACCGCAATGTCCCTGCCGACCTGCGCGAAGAGGAGGACTGGGGACCGGGTAATTTGCCACCAGCAGGCAGTGAAGCATTCGTCCGAGCCTGTCGGTTGCTCTCCCCATTGACGCTGCTGGAGCGTGTGGTTGGAGGCCGTGTGAGCAAGGTCTTTCTGGAGCGTGCAGAGTCTCTGGTCTTCGCAGATGGCATGCAGCCAGAAGTAGTCAATGCCCTGTTGTTCCATACACTTGCAAGCATGCAAATGGAGCTGCCCAAAGCGTATATGGAGACGATACGTGACAGCTGGAAAGCCAAGCGGATTGCAACCGTGGACGAGGCAGTGAAGCAGATCGTGGAGCGTGCCGAACAGCGCGTACAGGTCGTGGATAAGACGAAGCGGCCGAAGAAAGAGTCAGCCCCGGCGCGTCGAAATGGACGAGCCGTTTTGGAAGATAAACTGCCAGCCTCTGTGGAATGGCAGATGTCGCAGGAAAATCAGGCAAGTGAAGCGAAAAAGGGTCAATCGATTCAGGATTATCCGGAATTGCAGAAGCGTCTGGCAATGCTGCGCAATAGACAGAAGGGAGAGTGACGATAGATGGAGTCGATCGGCCAGTTTATGCAAGAGCTTGCAAAACGAACTCCCCGTCAGCTGCTGACTCCGGAGCAGCAGCTGGACAAGATGCTGGGTTCGTCATCCTATTTAAAAGCCTTTTCGCAAAAGCATCCCGAGCTCACGAGGGATGACTACCTGCGCTCACTCTCCAGTGTCTACACTGCCGTCAAGGAACAGTACTGGTGCGAGCGTTGCCCTGGTCTGACGGAATGCCCCAATCTCGTAAAAGGGCATCGGACACAGCTGGAGTTGGTGAACGAGACGATTGTCAGTGCAATCGCGCCATGCAACAAGCAGCTTTCCCATGATGAGGAATTGAAACGGCGTCGTCTGATGCGCAGCTACTACGTTTCTGAGGAGACAATGAAGGCCACCTTTGAAGGGCTGGTCATCGACGAGGGGAACTTTGCTGCTGTGGACGCTGCTGTTCTGTTTTGTGAAAAAGTAGGGACAGGAGAACGGGTCAAGGGTTTATACATGCACGGACCTTTTGGAGTGGGCAAGAGCTACATCATGGGAGCGATTGGCCGCGAGCTGTCGGAGCGCAACGTCGCGTCGATGCTCGTCTACGTACCGGACTTTATCCGTGAAATGAAGGACTCCATCTCCGATCAGTCCTATGTCGGCAAGCTGGAGCTTTTGAAGGAAGTACCTGTACTGATTCTGGATGACATCGGTGCAGAAAACCTGACGCCCTGGGTGCGAGACGAGATTCTGGGTGTTATTCTGAACCAGCGTGCAAACAACCATCTGCCCACCCTGTTCACCTCCAACTATTCGCTGGAGGAGCTGGAGGAGCATCTGTCCATCTCCAATGGCAACCGCATCGAACGGACCAAGGCGGCACGAATCATGGAGCGGATTCGTCATTTTGTCGAGGTGTATGAGATCTTGCGAAAAAATCATCGGGTGGACAGCTAATTCCAGATCCGGGTCACTTGCCAGTGTGCGAGAGCAAGGATCTCTCGCACTTTATGGTAGGGCGAGTAGAGGACATGAGACTGAACGCCGACAGCGGCAGCAGGCAGCTCCAGGTCATCGGCCATCGTCTTTGCTCGCGCTATGTGATAGTCGTGGCTAATCACCAGAGCGCTTTTCAATTTCACAGATTCCACCGATTCCATAACCTGCTGGCTGTACAGCAGGTTTTCGTATGTGCTCGTCGCCTTTTCCTCTAATAGAATGGCATCTGCAGGTACGCCTTGTTCCAGCAAATACTGTTGCATGGCGAAAGCCTCGGTTACTTTTTTACCTTCTCCCAATCCTCCCGTAACCAGTAGATACTCAACATACCCTTCGTTATAGAGCCAGAGAGCGTAATCCAGTCGCTCACGTAGACCGGGACTGGGACGTTCTCCCCAGACCGCTGCACCAAGCACGATACCGACATCAGCATGACGCGGAGCTGCTTCCTGTATGGTTTTTTCAATCAGGTACCAGTTGTATCCAGCCCAAGTAGCACCCAAAATCAGGATGCCCAGAAGGGGAACTAGAATTTTTTTGCGCCATGCTTTCTTTCGTTTGAAGAACACGGGGAGACTCTCCTTTTCCTGTCAACTCAAGGTGCCTTCTCTTTCAGCGTGCACCTATCTACATAGTTTAGACGAGCAATCCTTCCGTGTAGTTACGCATTTCGACATATCGGTGACATTAAGAACTAGTAAATTATTTCCCTGAAAAGCCGATAACGTAATGGAGGAATCGGTTTTAGAAGAGTAGATTATACACATGCGGGGAGGCTAGCAATGTTCTGGAAAAAGACGATGCTCCTGTTTCTGGCCGTCTTGCTGCTAGGCGGATTTGGAACAAATCAGGTCGGACTGGCGGCTGACGAGGTCAGCAAATTGGTACTGACGACAAATAAAGTGACATTGGAGACTGGGGATACCCATCAATTGACTGCAAATGCTGTCTATCAGTCCGGTAAGGTGGTAGACGTGACTTTACATACCACTTGGACGAGTGCAGATTCCACGATTGCAGCTGTTTATGCAGGGAAAATTTCAGGGAACGGCGTCGGGAATTCGACCATTACAGCCTCCTATCTAAGCTTTTCTGCGGTAGTAGATGTGAATGTAACAAAGAAGGTGAAAGCCTTGACCTCGCAGACCCAATCCGTCAATTCGCGGATTGGACAGGAGGACCAAGTACAGCTGACTGCCGTCTATAGCGACAGTACAGAGGAAGACGTAACAGCCAAAGCTGACTGGACCGTTGACAAAGGGGCGATCGCCACCGTACTCAATGGCAAGGTCAAAGGCTTAAGCTCAGGAACAGCAAAAGTGACTGCGAAATACGGAAGCCAGACGTTCAGCTTCCCGATCAGTGTCGAAATCGCGCATCGCCTGGAGTCTAGCAAAAGCAAGGTATCGCTGTTGCTGAATGAAGAAGAACAAGTGAGCTTGAAGGCGATTTTCCCAGATGGCTCGGAAAATCCAAACGTAGAGGACAGAGCCGAGTGGTCGACGAGCAACGCTGAAGTAGCTGACGTCATCAAAGGGAAAATCAAGGCGTACGACGCAGGGACAGCGGTGATCACCGCTTCTTACGGAACCAAGACAGCGACGATCCAAGTCGATGTCGATATGGCGCAAAAACTCGAATTGAACAAGCAGGATCTGTTTTTGAAAGTGGGAGCAACAGCAGATGTTGTCCTGACTGCTACTTACGCAAATGGAGACAGCCTGGACGTGAAAGACAAGGCGGCATGGACCTCCAGCAAAGAAAGCGTCGCCTATTACAGCAATGGTCAGATTCATGCCGTATCTTCCGGGGAAGCTGTCATTACAGCATCCTATGGAAACAAGACCGTTCAAATGAAAGTGGATGTTGAAGTTCCGCGTTCGTTGGACATCGTACCCGCATTCCTGGTTATGAAAAGCGGCTCGAAAGAAGATGTCATCGTAAAAGCTTCCTTCGCAAATGGAACGAAGGAAGAGATTACAGACAAAGTAGAATGGTCTTCGGACAATGAAGAAGCGGTTTTTGCCAAGGATGGCACCATCTCAGCCTATAAACCGGGAACTGCAAATGTGAAGGCGACCTATGGCGGCAAGACAGCTACGCTGGTGGTCGATGTAGACGTGCCGCAAAACCTCGTAGCCAATGTGACCAATCTCGCCATGCAAATCGGTGAAGCGAAGCAAATCACGGTGAAAGCAAGCTTCCCGAACAATAGCGGTGAAAGCGAAGATGTTACGAATAAACTGACCTGGACATCGACTTCACCAGCCGTAGCAACCGTACGCCAAGGCTTGGTGACAGGGGTAGGAACAGGGGCAACGACGATTACAGCCACACTGGGAACGCGCACTCTGACGATTCCTGTATCGGTAGGCGTGATGCAGACCCTGACTGTAGACAAGAAAAAGCTCGTGTTGGCCAAGGATGATAGTGAAACAGTGAGGGTGACTGCCAGCTACGGAGATGGCACGACAAAGGATGTAACCGAGCAAGCCGCTTGGAGCAGTTCTTCTGCTGCTGTCGCTGAAGTGCATCAAGGTAAAATTACGGCAGTAGGAACCGGGGTTACGACCATCAGTGCAACCTTTGACGGCAAAACCGTGACGGTTACAGTCGAGGTAGGACAAGCGCAATCTTTGGCTATCGATCCGCGACTCCTCATCCTGACTGTCGGTGAATCGGCTGATCTCGCCCTGACGGCGACAGACTCTGCAGGCGATTCCAGGAAAGTAAGTGCTGATGCCGAGTGGAGTTCCTCCAACGTCAAAATCGCCGATGTGGCGCAGGGACGTGTGACTGGACTCACCAGTGGCCGCGTGACCATTACCGCCAAATACGGCGGAAAGTCGATCAGCATTCCAGTAGAAGTAGGCATCGTAACCAAGCTGGAGGCAGACAAGCGCTTTGTCACGCTGAAATCGAAAAATACAGCTCAAGTATCCTTGATCGCTACTCTCTCAGACGGGCGCACGATGGACGTGACTTCTGCTGCGGAGTGGAGAACAAGCAATTACAAAGCGGCAGACGTCTCCAAAGGCTTGATTTCGGGTATCGCGTTTGGCAAATCGACTGTGACAGCGCGATACAGCGGCAAGACAGTGTCTATTCCGGTCGATGTTGATCCGCTCAAGTACCTGAAAACCGATGTCGTACAGATCGTCATGAGCAAAGGGGAGGTCAAGCAAGTGACAGCTACAGCTACTTACATGGATGGCTCAGAGCAGAACGTGACCAAGCCGGCTCTCTGGACTACCAATCGTCTGCTGGTAGCCGATGTGAAGGACGGCGTGATCAAGGCGACTGGATCGGGTAAAGCGACGATTTACGTGCAATATGGCGGTAAAAAGACACCGATTGTGGTGACCGTGAGATAGATGAATGAAAAAGGGACTTCCATTTTGGTGGAAGTCCCTTTGGTCTTTTAAGGTTCTACGACGTGGACGGAAAATGGAGGATTCTACTTCGATTACACCACAATCGATATGCCATCTACAAATACATGTTCCAGCGTGACAGCACCCGATGAACGTATCGTGGGGTCCCTTTTATATGTGAATTCCGTAATGTGAAGTCGAAGGCGCTAATAGTTACATCGTTGAAGTCATCGACTTTCTAGAAGATAAATATCGATAGGAAATCCATGCGTATTATGTTATACTGAGTCTACCATTTACTGTTCCGTACCATTTCCCTACTCATATTACGAGTAGGGTTTTTCAGTTGGCTTGTTCGGACAACAAAAAAACAGACTCCTAAAAAGAGTCTGTTTTTTGATTGTTGTCATTAAGCTTTTTGAACGTTAGAAGCTTGTGGGCCACGTTGACCTTGTTCTACGTCAAAAGTAACTTTTTGACCTTCATCAAGTGTTTTGAAACCGTCAGTTTGAATAGCTGAGAAATGAACGAATACGTCTTCTCCGCCTTCACGCTCGATAAATCCAAAACCTTTTTCTGCGTTAAACCATTTTACTGTACCTTGTTCCATTGTTATTGCCTCCAAGTGTGATAGCCACACATATATTACTATCCTTGCTCTCAGGATGATCAAGACGAAAGATTTATCCTACGCTATCCTTTACTTCGAACAAAAATAATTCTTTATTATCATAACAGGAAATTGAATGGATAGCAAATTTTCAATTAGAATGGCAAACGAAATAGTTTCGGCAATTCCCACCTGATCTTTCACCTCGCTCAAGCTTTTTCCTTTTTGGGCCAAATAAAATGAGAAATCGCGATCAGCAGATCAATCCCTAGAATCAGTGTCCAGAGCTTGAGTACCCCGGATAGCGCTTCAGTACGGGAAGGATCGCCGACGAAATAGATCAGCCCGGCCAAAAAACCAGCTCCGATCAAAAAGGAAATGACATGAAGTCCCCAGCTTTTCAGATAATGGACAGCGTAGTCCATGCCGTAGCGCTTGAGAGGCTTGTGTCCTTGCTTTGCGACGTAATATTGGAAGCGTTCATCTGCCCACGAAATCATGCTTTTACCGAAGGCAATCGAGACCCCGATGTATACAGCAGCAAGAGCGTGAGCTAGAGTAGCGGTAGCACCGTGATATAAATCCACGCTCGTGGTTACAAGCAAGATCAGGTCAATAACGGGTGTGAGTGCTAGCAGGAGCATACCAAGCTTAGGCATTTTGAATACATAGCGTACCAAGAGGCCAAGTAAAATCACGATCCAGAAAGCAACCTCACTGGCGACGATCATCCAGGCGACAAAAGACAAGATTTCCTCACATCCTTTTGCGTACAGTTTACTTTTGCAGGTGAATTGTAACATTTATTTCTAAATAATACAAATGTACTATTAAAATTGTTCTTTTCTTTTTCCTCTGCTACAATACAGGCATGCCAAAAATAGTGGATCATGAAGAACGAAGAAAACAGATTGCAGAAGCTACGTGGAGGGTTATTTTCAATCAGGGTATGAAAGGGGCGACGGTGAGAAATATTGCCCAGGAAGCCGGGTTGTCATTAGGGGCGTTGCGCCATTACTTTTCCACACAGGATGAATTGCTGAGCTTTGCAATGAGATTGGTAAAGGAACGGGCGACCCAGCGCATTCAAGACATCGCTATGCGAGAGATGAGCCCGAAAGAGAAGATGGTACAGATTTTGCTTGAGCTAGTCCCTGTGGATGAGCAGAGGATGGCTGAAATGGAGGTCTGGTTTGCCTTTACCTTTCATCAAAAGTACGAGACGATTTCCCAAAACGAGATGCATCAAGGCTTTTTCCCTGAACTGGAAAGGTCTCTCGAGTATTTAGCTCATCATGGCTTGCTTCGGGAAGGGTTGGATCTGGAGCTGGAAGCGGAGAAATTATATGCTATTATCGACGGGATTGCCCTGCATGCACTACTGGAATCGCAACGATTGAGGCCCGAACGCATCATACGGGTGCTTACCTCTCATATCCAATCGATATGCAAAGAAGATGAAACAAACTAGCTGCAAAGAGGAAACCGCCGGGATTGGATGCCGGCGGTTGCGAGTCTTTATCCGAAAGATGCGGCATTTCTGCCGCATCCTTTTTCTTAGACCATGATTTTGCAGATGTCATTCGTAAATTCGACCGGGTCCTGGAGCGGCAGTCCTTCGATCAGGAGCGCCTGGCTGTACAGCAGGGACGTATACAAGGCCAGCTTTTCCTTGTCGTTGGCATATGCCTCCTTCAAGGATTGGAACACATCGTGATGGATATTGATCTCCAGCACTTTGTCCGCTTTTACCTGCGGATTGTTCGGCATGGCATTCAGAATCTTTTCCATCTCCAGCGTGATTTCTCCATCGGTAGACAGGCAGACCGGATGGGATTTCAGACGTTTGGAGGCGCGTACCTTGGTTACTTTTCCGGCCAATTGGTTCGTCATATAGTCGAACAGCTCGGTGTTTTCCTGGTTTTCGCTGTCCGTGTTCTCTTTTTCATCGGATTCTATGCCCAGATCTCCGCTGGAAACGGAACGGAATTCCTTCTCTTTGTAGGTCTGGAGCATCTTGATCGCAAACTCGTCGATATCCTCGGTGAAATACAGGATTTCATAGCCTTTGTCGGACACCAGCTCGGTTTGAGGAAGCTTCTCGATTCGTTCAACAGACTCTCCCGAAGCGTAGTAGATATATTTTTGATCTTCCGGCATCCGGGATACGTACTCGTCCAAGGTAACCAGCTTTTTCTCCTTGGAGGACGTGAACATAACGAGATCCTGCAGTGTATCCTTGTGCATGCCAAAATCGCTGTACATGCCGAATTTCAATTGTCTGCCAAAGGATTGGTAGAATTGCTCGTACTTCTCGCGCTCGTTTTTGAGCATGCTTTGCAGTTGACTCTTGATTTTGCTGGCGATGTTTTTGGCGATCAGCTTCAATTGACGGTCATGCTGAAGCATTTCACGGGAGATGTTCAACGACAAGCTCTCTGAATCTACCATCCCTTTGACAAAGCTGAAGTAGTCGGGGAGCAGGTCGGCGCATTTGTTCATGATGAGTACGCCATTGGCATACAGCTCCAGACCCTTTTCGTATTCCTTGGAGTAATAGTCGAAAGGAATGCTCTCCGGGATAAAGAGAATCGCCTGATAGACGACAGCGCCGTCTGCACTGATGTGAAGGTGCTTGAGCGGTTTGTCAAAGCCGTAGCGCTTCTCGTTGTAGAACTGCACGTAATCTTCCTCGGTCAGCTCGTTTTTGTTTTTGCGCCAGATCGGGACCATGCTGTTGATGCGCTGTTCTTCCTGATAAGACTCGTACTCGCTTTCGCTGCCTTCTTTCAAGCGTTGGCTGGTAATGTCCATCTTGATTGGGTAGCGGATAAAATCCGAGTATTTCTTGATGATCGCTTTCAGACGGTATTCGTCCAAAAATTCGTCGTAGTTTTCGTCTTCCGTATTTTCCTTGATTTGCAGGATGATGTCTGTGCCTGGCGTTTCTTTTTCACAAGGCACGATCGTGTAGCCGTCTGCTCCGGTCGATTCCCACTTGTAGGCCTGGTCGTGGCTGACTGATTTGCTGATCACAGTGACCACATCCGCTACCATGAAGGCGGAGTAGAAGCCGACACCGAACTGTCCGATAATGGTGTGGCCATCTTTGGTTTCGTTTTCGTTTTTGAAGGCGAGAGAGCCGCTTTTTGCGATGATGCCCAGATGGCTTTCCAGCTCCTCCTGCGTCATCCCGATCCCGGTATCGCGAATCGTCAATGTCCGGTTTTCCTTGTTCGGGATGATTTTGATCGAATAGCTGTCCTTGTCAAAATGCAGACTGTCGTCGGTCAAAGCCTTGTAGTAGATTTTGTCGATCGCATCGCTAGCGTTGGAGATCAGCTCGCGCAAGAAAATTTCCTTTTGCGTGTAAATGGAGTTGATCATCATTTCCAGGAGTCGCTTGGACTCAGCCTGAAACTGCTTTTTTTCCATTGGAATAGCCCCTTTCCCCAAAAAGTAGATCAAGTTTTAGCACTCTCGGTCTTTGAGTGCTACCCACTATTTTTTATAGCAGTCCCCATTTTTAAAGTCAATAGCCTGTGAGCGGAGTATAACCTGTCTTTTCGACCAAGGCTTGCCCTTGCTCTGACAGAATCCAGTCAATCAGCTTGGGGACGTTCGGATTTTGGCTGCCCGCTGTGATCACGTAAAACTCTGAGGACAACGGATAGGATTGATCGGCGATGGTAGCCTTCGACGGTAGGACGCCATTTACTTCGAGCAGGCGGATGTTTCCATTCTGAACCATTTCCGTTGCGAAAAAACGGAACGAATATCCGATCGCATTGGGGTAATTCTTGTAATCCGAAGTCTTTTCAATAATGCCGCCCATGCCGCTGACCCGATTTTCATTCGGTGGCTCCATGATCGGGATGTTGCCCATGAACTTCTCCAAAGCAGTCTGGCTGCCGCTATTCTCTGGTCTTTGAAAGGCGCGAATCGGTTCATTTTTGCCGCCCACCTCCTGCCAGTTGGTAATGGCACCGGAATAGATGCCTTGAATTTGTTCAGTAGTCAGCCCTTTTACAGGATTGTCAGCATGGACGAAAAAGACGAATGCCTCACGCCCGATCGGTGTCAGCTTCATTTCTACGCCCTTTTCCTTCGCGACGGCCAGCTGCTGCGTGGAAGGGCCGGCGACAAAGATCATATCCGCAGTGCCATCCAGCAGATACTCGTACGCCTCTGGAGTCGTGCTGGCGCGAACCTGGTGATCGTGCAAATCGTATTCCTTTTTGGGATAGACGGCTTGCACAAAGGCAGAGTAGAGCGGATACAAGGCAGTCGCCCCATCTAGGCGGGGCAAATTCGAATCCAGCTTCAGAGTCGCGGGCTGTCCTAGTGATTGTGCCTTGGTATTATCCTGATAAGGCTGGTAGGCACGTAAATCAAAATCCTGCTCGCTCACTGTCGGGATGCTATTGTGATACGCTTGATTGATTTCATATCCGGTGACAGTCAAGGCACATACAACCAGTAATCCGACAAGCGAACGATTGGCGATGCGGAGTTTGGTCGGGACAAAGAAGAGCATGAACATGTAGATCAAGCATACAACCGTCACCACGATCACCAATGGCGCATAAAAAATTTGTCCGCCATTTAAGAGGGTAATGATCAAAATGGCGAAACCGATAAACGCGATGCAGAATGCAGCTGCCAAATAACCGAGGATTTTTCCGATCCATTCACCCATCGGTGGCTCCTCCTTTCATCTCTATGAACATTCATTATAATAGATTGGAATAATTTAGGGGAAGGGGAGCGAACAAAAAGCCAACCAGCTTGAGCTGGTCGGCTTCATTTTTGCGCATGTGATATGTTCGCATGATGAATGGGAGTGATCTATTGGATGGAGATGATTTGCCCTTGTGTCATGCTGACGAGCTCATCCGGCTTTAACTCAAATACAGCTTTGGGATGACCTGCCTTCAGCAGCTTTTCGGAGACGCGTGCGGTCGCATCAGCGGCTTCCTGAGCCGTCCTCGTGCTATCCGGCAGTTCAACCACCTGATTGGCGTACCCCATTTCCTGCAACTGGCGTTGTACGCGTTGAGCGCTTTCTTTTAAAGGCGTCATACTGGCTTACCCTTTCGTTTGTACGACTTTGCACACTAGCCTTGTACGGGAGTGGGACATTCCTGTGCGGCATCCAGCACAGCGCCATTGATTCCGTTCAGGAAGGCAAGAGCGCTTGCCTTGATAATGTCAGTGTCCATTGCGCGTCCAGAGTAGACGTTGCCATTGTGCTCGATACGGATATTGACGCGCCCGATGGCTTCTTTTCCGCGCGACAGGCTGCTGATTTTGTAATCCTTCAGCTGCACATCGTGCCCGATCAGGTTTTTGATGACACTGTACAGGGCGTCGATCGGACCGTCGCCAACGGCACTGCCAGTCAAAATCTCTGTGCCTTTTTTCAGGCTGACGGTAGCAGTAGGAGTCTGATCGTTGGTGATGACCTGGAAGGACTCCAGCTCGTACAGATGATTGTTGCTTACATCGAGTGTGCGGTGATTGGTCACCAGATAAAATACGTCGTGATCGTAGACTTCTTTTTTGCTGTCAGCCAAGGTCAGGAATTTATCAAAAAGCACTTCGAATTCAGCGGCATCGCTCGTGTCAAAGCCAAGCTTTTCAACAGCGTTCTTGAAGGCGTGACGACCGGAGCGGGCAGTCAGGATCAGCTCCATGCTTTCGGCGCCGACTTCCTCAGGGGACATGATCTCATATACTTGTTTATCCTTCAGCAGTCCATCCTGGTGAATGCCGGAGGAGTGGGCAAATGCATTGTCTCCTGTAATCGCTTTGTTGACTTGCACATCCAGTCCGGTCAGATAGGTGAGCAGGCGGGAGGTTCTGAGCAGCTCGGTCGATTTGATGTTGGTATGGCAATGGAAGCTGTTTTCTCTCACCTTGAGCGCCATGATGACTTCTTCCAGAGAAGTATTTCCGGCGCGTTCGCCCAGACCGTTAATGGTGACCTCCACTTTGTCCGCCCCATTTTTGATGGCGGAAAGTGTATTGGCCGTTGCTAGTCCGAGGTCGTTGTGACAATGCACGCTGAGGATGACATCCGGATTCAGGTTTTTCATTCGCTCGTTCAGCTTGCGGATCATTTCGCCGAATTCGTCTGGAACCGCATAGCCGACCGTATCCGGAACGTTGATCATGGTTGCTCCGGCTTTGATGACAGCCTCAATCGTTTTCCACAGGTATTCAAATTCGGACCGAGAAGCATCCTCCGTGGAGTACTGCACGTTGGGGAGCAGCGTCTTGGCATACTTGACTGCTTCCACGCCCATCTCCATCACAGCATCCTTGGAGCGGCTGAACTTTTTCTCCACATGGATATCGGAGGTGCCAAGCACGATGTGAATCAACGGATTTTGTGCCAGCTTGATGCTTTCGTATACCGCATCGATATCGCCTTTGACCGCACGAGCCAATGCCGTAATCGAGACGGTGTCGCCAACGCTTCTGGCGATCTCTTGCACCGCTTGGAAATCTCCTGCGGAGGATGCGGGGAATCCTGCTTCGATAATGTCAACTTGAAGACGCTTCAGCTGCTGGGCAAATTCGACTTTTTGCTGCACATTCAATTTGGCGCCCGGAACTTGCTCACCATCACGCAGGGTAGTGTCCAACACAATAATTTTACGGCTCATTTTCATTTCCTCCTCAAAATTGAATGAATGAAATGCAACTAAACGGTCATGACCATTTCGTTGCAGACCGCAAGCGGTCTTATACGGTTTAATGAAAAACGTCAAGACGTTTTTCACATAAAAAAACCCCGTCTCTACGTATAGAGACGAGGTTGAACTCGCGGTACCACTCTAATTCATTTCAACAGCTTGAAATGATCTTCTTCGATGGCCATCACCATCTATCCCTATAACGGTGGAATTCCGGCTAACCCTACTTATCAGGCAGCTGTTCATAGACGAGTTCAAAGTGACCAACGCTGCCGTTTCGCACCACCCAACGGCTCTCTGAAAGGTTCCTTCACTTTTACTATTTCTAATCGCGACATTTACATATCAAATTTTTAGTTATTATATGGGATGCAAGATCATGTGTCAATACCAAGCCAGGAAATTTTCTACAGCTTAAAGGAGTTGACGGATTCTTGCAGATCTTCCGCCATTCTGGCTAGCGTCATGGAGGTTGCTGAGATTTCCTCCATCGAGGCATTTTGTTCTTCAGAGGCTGCCGCTACCTCCTGAGTCGTTCCGGCAAAGTCCTGTGAGATGCTCTGTACGGATTCGATCGAGGTAACCATCTGATCTGAGCCAGCCTGTAATTCCTTGATAGCAGCAGTGACCTTTTGAATCTGGCTGTAGATGTCACTGACCGATCTCGAAATCGCGCTAAAGGAATCCCCGGCTTGCTCTGTCAGATGGGTGCCTGCTTGTACGGCTGCTAGGCCTTCAGTCATTTCAGTCATCGAGATCCGAATATCTTGCTGAATTTGCTGAATGATGCTGCTAATCTGCTCGGCAGCATGACCGGATTGCTCGGCTAGCTTTCTGACTTCATCGGCCACGACTGCAAATCCACGCCCGTGTTCCCCAGCACGTGCCGCCTCAATCGCGGCATTCAGTGCTAGCAGATTGGTCTGGTTGGCAATCCCTGTGATCACGGAAATGATTTCTTCAATTTCCGTTGATTTGTTGCCCAGTTCGTTGACCGTTTGTGCAATCCGATTCGTGGTTTCTTCGATATGCTTCATCTGCTCCATCGATTGGACGACGACCTGATTTCCGTTCGCAGAGGTCTCGACTGCTTCGTCAGAAAGGGTAGTCACTTTTTGACTCAGCAAAGAGATTTGCGAGATCTCGCTGGACATTTTTCTAACGACTTTTTGGGAAACGTCAGTATTCGTTACCTGCTGTTCTGCACCAGCAGCGATTTGCTGGGCGGAAGATGAGATTTGTTCCGTGGCACGGCTCGCTTCCTCCGCACTAGCTGTCAATTCTTCGGCGGATGCTGCCACCTGCTCGGATGTCTGAGCTACCTTGCCAATCAATTCTCGCAGCTGATCTGTCATGTCCTGCACATGGCGCCCGAGCTGAGCGATTTCATCGTTGCCTTTTACGGTGACACTGTTGGTCAGATCGCCATTGGCAATCCGCTTTACCTGCTCAATGACCTTCGTGATCGGTTTGGATATCGTACCGCTGATGATGATTGCCAGGATAATGACAAGGACTGCGGCGACGGTCATGACGAGGATCATGTAGGCCTTATCTTGGTGAATTAAACCGGGATAAGGCCTACATGGTTTTTTGTATTGCGCTGTATAGTTAGAATAGATAAGCATGTGTCTGTGTCCGTGAAGATCATTCTTGGTTCCTGGTTAAATTGTAACCTCTGTACACCTCGTCCCAATTCAGCGGCCGAGCCATCCGTTTTTCCATTTGCCCGAGTGGCTGAAAACCAAATTGAGCGTATAAGGAATGGGCATCATTTGTGGCGAGTGTAAAACTGGTTCCTTTTAAGTGGCGATGTTCAACAATGATGCTCATCAGCCATTTGCTAAGCCCCTTTCCTCTGTATTCGGGTAGAACGAAGACATCGCCTAACCAAGAGAAGCGGACAAAATCGGAAACAACTCTAGCAAAACCCACTTGTTTAGCCTGACCGATCGAAGGGTTTCCTTCGTAGATTCCGTAGCATAGGCTTGAATGGGTAATCGCTGCTTGTACCAGCTCTTTTGCAATGCCGTTCGCCCAATAGGATTCTTTATTGAGGAATTGATAGATGGCTTCGACGTCTAAATAATCTTTATTTGTACTGATAGTGAATTCATCGTTTCTGGTCCAAAGTTGATCTTGAGTGAGTGGCACGAGCTTTCCTCCCGGTTCGCATTGGTTTGGATATTTATACGGTTAAATGTATTTTGTATACCGTTATTTCGTCAAGCTGATGTTGTTATTTATGGGGCGGATACAGTTATATCGAATAGGATGAGAAGCCCGACTGGGTTCATTCCAGCAGTATTCGTTTATGGATAATTTAGGCGCAATTTTTGTTGACATTGAATTTTCTCCATGCTAAGATAAATCTTGTTCAGTTCATGGGGCATTAGCTCAGCTGGGAGTACGTCGTTGTCGGAAACATTGCCTCAAGAATGATTGAAAATCGAATACCAGCGTTACATGTAATTCGTTTCCTTGAAAGGAAATATATGGGCCTTTAGCTCAGCTGGGAGAGCGCTTGCATGGCATGCAAGAGGTCAGCGGTTCGATCCCGCTAAGGTCCACCAA
The DNA here is from genome assembly GCF_029870785.1 of Brevibacillus sp. AY1. NCBI lineage: Bacteria > Bacillati > Bacillota > Bacilli > Caryophanales > Paenibacillaceae > Brevibacillus > Brevibacillus sp. AY1. The sequence continues at coordinate 8,581 of NZ_JAFLPN010000016.1, read as the reverse complement.
ACAACCAACGACGAAACGGCAGAGATGCCTTTTTTTTGTATCTAGAATTAGTTGTTGGATGGCAGAGAGTGTATGTCTCCAGCGCCAGTAGTGTTTCTGCAACTATTCGTTGACCCTGTGGCTTCTAATTGGAGTCATCGTGCTGGTTTTAAATGCTAAATCAAAGCAATCCAATCATGTGGAGTGCCTAATATTGATGGTACGAAATGAGATGTGACAGTACTGCTCAAATCTAAAGTAAAGGAGACCTTGCATATAGCGAGGTCTCCTTTTCTAACCCTTGTACAACGGCGTCTGCCAAGTAAGCGTGAAACAACAAAGCATCCTAACAGTCCCAACTGAACAGCAAACTTTGGTAGATTAATAGAGCTTAAAGGGCGACTAACTCTGCGAGCTTGGCCGCGACGTCTGCCATGGGCTCTTCTGCAGTGTTCAATCCGCTTCGTGATCCGAGTAAGGGACTGACTTCGCGGAGAGCTTCATATGTTGTATCATGCACAATCGGAACGAGCCGATCACCTGCAAGGAGTGCCGAAAGTTCTTTGTCGGCAATGCCCTCTGTTGGGAGGCGGCGTAGCAATGCAGGAGTCACAAGCACAATTCCAACTCGCGAGTTGGCCAAGCCTTTGTCAATAGCGCGAAGCAGCGGCACACCAAGGCCAACGTCTTTCTCGCTAAACCAGACGGAGACACCGTGTGACTCTAACAGATCGTGCAACTCCTTGGCGGCTCCCTTCCTGTCGTCCCACGCATGGCAAAGGAAGACGTCACGAAGGTCAGGTTGTTTTGCTAGGGTTTCGACGCTGTTGCGGATTGGTGTTAATGACCGAATTTCTTCGGACGTGTACAATAGAGCCGAACCTGCTCCTGACCAGCGCGGCTTTGAACTGCGGACGGAACCGCCGCCGCTGCTTCTGCCGCCCCCACTTGTCAGGGAAGTGGAGTAAGGCGAGGGCGAGTATGAGCTGTAGCCGCCACCACTACTATAGCGGCGATAACTCCCTCTGCATGCTGGGCAGTTGGCTGCGGCACTCGCCGAACGATGTCCTTCTACTGGGGCTGTACATCTAGCCATGTCTCTACCTCCTCTAAATAACTTGAATATTAAAACTATTGTATCATGTTTCCGTAGATGTATCCTATCTCCAGTCCCTCATTCCAGTTGCTTTTTTCATTCCAGCAAATTCAACCAAAACGATGAGAATATCTTGAAACAACGCCCCAAGAAATCTACCACACAACAAACTTCCAAGGAAGCGTTTTTCATGATCAAACCTATCCATGTATATCAACTCGAAAATAGACCCTGCGACCGAGCGGCATCTGCTCTCCCTCATGCAGCCGTATCTCAAATTGAACCTCGAATTTGTCAACTGTCAAACTGATGTCAGCCGCCGCGCTGAGATCGGTATGAAGGTGGTACTAGTTGGTGGCTTCTAACCTTGGGGCAATCTTGTGCTCTGGTAGGCTTAGACATCGTGCATCCGGTGCTGTTTGGGGGAACCATCTCTCATATCCACACCCAAGCCAGTTGATAGTCAGCGACTTTCACTTTTTCTCATCCCCACTCTCAATCTTGCATTATCGTAAGATTACCTCACTTCCCTGTGTGCTAATGTGATATAATGGAAAGAGTAGTTTTGTCGGCCACTGTCAATAGGAGGACTTCATATGGTGATCAGCTACGATAAGTTGTGGAAACTGTTGATCGATAAGAAGATGAATAAGACCGATCTGAAAGATCAGGCAGGGCTTACCTTCAACATCTTGGCTCGACTTGGGAAGCGACAGCCTGTCAATTTGGAGAGTCTCTATAAAATCTGCAAGTGTCTCAATTGTAATATCGGCGACATTGTCGAATTTGAATTTGAGTAAACAGACTTACCCATGACGAGGGGAGGAATGGGCGTATGGGAAAGGGATCGTTATCGGAGGAAGATATTAAAGCCCAGTATATTACGCCAGCGGTTACGGATGCGGGCTGGGATCTGAAACGACAGGTTCGGATGGAATATGCATTTACAGCGGGTAGAATTATATTGCGTGGCAGCATGACGGCTCGCGGTCGGAAGAAGCGTGCCGATTACGTGCTCTTTTATAAAACGAACTTTCCGCTTGCTATCATTGAAGCCAAGGACAACCGACAACCGGTCGGTGCAGGCTTGCAGCAAGCTATTGATTATGCCAAAGCACTGGACATCAGTTATGTCTACGCATCCAATGGCGATGCTTTCGTCGAACAAAATCTCATTACAGGTGAAGTGAGCGAGTTGCCTCTACATGCCTTCCCCTCCCCAGAAGAACTATATGACCGCTATTTGCGCGATAAGAACATTAGTGCAGCAGAAGAGCAAGTGATGCTGGAGCCGTATTACTATGTACCGCAATACAAAACGCCAAGGTACTACCAACGCATCGCGATCAATCGAACGGTCGATGCTGTGGCACGAGGTCAAAAACGCGTCTTACTCGTGAGCGCCACTGGAACGGGTAAGACGTACATGACGTTTCAAATGATTTATCGGCTCTGGAAATCGGGGTTAAAGAAGAAGATCCTATTTCTTGCCGACCGCAATGTCTTGGTAGACCAGACCATGTCTGGGGACTTTAAGCCTTTTGGCGGCAAGATGACCAAGGTGCAGAATAAGAATCTGGATAGCTCCTACGAGATTTACCTTGCGCTGTATCAGCAACTGACGGGCGAAAATGGTGAGGAAACGTTTCGTCAGTTTCAGCCGAGCTTCTTTGATCTCATCGTCATTGATGAGTGTCATCGGGGTAGCGCCAAGGAAGAGTCTGCATGGCGAAAGATTCTCGACTACTTTTCATCCGCTACCCATATCGGTTGTACCGCCACACCTATCGAGACGCAGGATGCGTCAAGCTTCTCATACTTTGGCGAGCCGATCTATGAATACTCACTCAAGCAAGGCATTGACGATGGCTTCCTCGCTCCTTATAAAGTAATTCGTATCGGATTGGATAAAGACTTGGAAGGCTATCGACCCGAAGCTGGGAAAGTCGATACATATGGCAATGAAATTGAGGATCGCGAGTACAATGTGAAGGACTTTGACCGCACTTTGGTCATCGATGATCGCACCAGGGTCGTCGCAGCCAAAATCACCGAGTTTTTGCAGAAGACGGATCGCATGAGTAAGACGATTGTGTTCTGTATCGACATTGAGCATGCGGAGCGGATGAGACAAGCGCTGATCCAAGCGAATCAAGACTTGTATGCCCAGAATCATCGGTACATTATGCGAATTACGGGGGACAACGATGAAGGCAAAGCGCAGCTTGAAAACTTCATTGATGAGGAGAGCCCCTATCCTGTCATCGCGGTCACAAGCAAGCTCATGACTACCGGGGTAGACGCGAAGATGTGCAAGTTGATCGTGCTGGAAAATAACATTAACAGTATGACCGAGTTTAAGCAGATCATCGGTCGGGGTACCCGGCTCCTTGAGGAGTACGGCAAAACATACTTTACCATCATGGACTTCCGGAACTCCAGTCGCCTGTTCGCCGATCCTGCCTTTGACGGACGACCGGAGGTGGTCATTGATCTGGATCAGGATGATCCGGTTGATGATCCGGAAGCTGGCTACCCCGAACCAGAAGGTGGAGATGAAGGCACACGGGAAAACCCGCCGGGATATGGCTCCGGGGCAGGGAATAGCACTGACGATGGCGAACAAGAGAAACCCCGCAAATATTACATCGGAGACGTGGCTGTAACGGTTCTTTCCGAGCGCGTGCAATATGTAGGGCAAGATGGTAAGCTCATCACGGAGAGCCTGATCGACTACACGAAGAAGAACATCTTGCAGCATTATGCGCGGCTGGACGACTTCCTGCGCTCATGGAGCCAAGCCGAGAAAAAACAAGCGATCATCGACGAACTTCAAGAGCGCGGTGTATGGCTCGATGCGGTCAGAGCAGAACTTGGCGATAACGAATTGGATGACTTTGACCTCATTTGCCATCTTGCCTACGACAAGCCGCCGCTCACCAAGAAAGAGCGAGCCGAACAAGTGAAGAAGCGGCATTATCTGTACCAGTACTCCGATATCGCGCAGCAAGTTATTGAAGGACTCCTGAACAAGTACGCTAACGACGGAATTAAAGAAATCGAGGACACTAAGGTTCTCATGCTCAAGGAATTCGCCCAAATGGGCAGCCCGATGAAAATCATCAAAGCATTCGGGGGTAAAGAGGCTTATTTGAAAGCCGTTCAAGAGTTGAAGAACGAAATTTACTATGCGTAAACCACAACGAAGACAAGGCAGGTACGAAGGATGACCATACGGAATATTGTCAAAAGAATTCAAGATGTGATGCGGAATGACTCGGGGGTCAATGGCGATGCCCAGCGAATCGAGCAGATCGTTTGGATGCTGTTCTTAAAGATCTACGATGCCAAGGAAGAAATGTGGGAGCTTGTTGTCGATGATTACAAGTCAATCATTCCAGCAGGACTACAGTGGAGAGATTGGGCAGTGGATCATAAAGACGGACAAGCATTGACCGGGGACGCGCTATTGGATTTTGTCAACAACTCGTTATTTCCTGCCCTTAAAAATATTGAGATCGATGAGGATACGCCGATGCGGCAACTTATCGTAAAATCTGCGTTTGAAGACGCGAACAACTATCAAAAAGACGGTGTACTCTTACGGCAAGTGATCAATATTATCGACGAGATTGACTTCACCGAGTATAAGGAGCGCCACGAGTTCGGAGCGATCTACGAATCCTTCCTGAAGGATCTGCAAAGCGCTGGAAATGCCGGGGAATTCTATACGCCCCGAGCTGTTACTGACTTTATGGTCAAGGTGATCCAGCCTATACTCGGCGAAAGGATTGGGGACTTCGCTTGCGGTACCGGAGGCTTCTTAACCTCGGCATTGAATGCGCTGGAGCCCCAAGTCGGCAACTCGCTCGAGAATCGGGAAATGTATAACCAGTCGGTGTACGGTATCGAGAAGAAATCCTTGCCCCATCTACTGTGCGTCACCAATATGCTCATTCACGATCTGGATGACCCCGAAATCCTCCACGGCAATGCGCTGGAGATGGATTACAAAGAGATGCGGAAGCTGGAACCCTTCAACGTCATCTTGATGAATCCTCCTTATGGCGGAAGCGAGAAGGAAAGCGTGAAAGCCAATTTCCCGACAGAGCTTCGTAGTTCGGAAACGGCCGACCTTTTTATGAATGTGATTATGTACCGCTTAAAGCGAGACGGTAGGGCAGCGGTCATTATTCCCGATGGCTTTTTGTTTGGGACGGACAATGCGAAGTTCAACATAAAGAAGAAATTGTTCAGCGAGTTTAACGTCCATACGGTGGTCAGAATGCCGCATAGCGTGTTTGCCCCGTATACGTCGATTCGAACGAACATCTTGTTCTTTGATCACTCGAAGCCGACTGAGGATACTTGGTTTTACCGACTCGATATGCCCGAGGGGGTAAAGAATTTCTCGAAGACGCGCCCGATGAAATTGGAGCATTTTGCTGATGCCCTAGCGTGGTGGGATCACCGGGAAGAGATCGAAGTCGACGGTCATCCGAAAGCTAAACGGTATACCATCCAAGAGATCGTAGACCGAAGCTATAACATTGACCTCTGCGGCTTCCCTCACGAGGAGGAAGTAATCCTTGACCCGATGGCGCTAATTCAGGAATACCAGGAGAAACGGGCATCTCTGAACGCAGAAATTGATCATGTACTCGAGCAGATCACATCCATGCTTGGGGGTAAATGAGATGAACGGACAAGACTTGAAGAATAGCATCCTCCAGCTAGCGATCCAAGGCAAGCTCGTTGAACAGAGGCAAGAAGAAGGAACGGCAAAAGAACTATTGGAACAAATTCGGGCAGAAAAGGAACAGTTGGTGAAGGAAGGCAAGATTAAACGAGAAACGCCTTTGCCGGAGATATCAGAAGATGAGATTCCGTTCGATATACCTGAAAGTTGGGAATGGACCAGGCTGGGGGACGTACTCGAGATCGCACGAGGGGGTTCCCCGAGACCAATTAAAGCATATATAACTAACTCCGCTGACGGTATCAATTGGATTAAGATTGGAGATACGGATAAGGGCGGGAAATATATTAACAGCACTAACGAAAAAATCATAAAAGAAGGAATGAACAAAAGCAGATATGTAAGAAAAGGGGATTTTCTCTTAAGTAATTCAATGAGTTTTGGCAGACCATATATTTTAAATATTGATGGTTGCATCCATGACGGTTGGCTGGTTTTAAGCCAGATGGTAGAGATTTTTAACAGGGACTTTTTGTATTATTTACTAAGCTCGAAAATGGTATTTAATCAATTTCAATCAAGAGTAGCAGGTGCAGTTGTTAATAACTTAAACTCAGATAAAGTAAGACTTACGCTGGTGCCCCTCCCCCCACTCGATGAACAGAAGCGCATCGTAGCCAAGATCGAGGAATTATTGCCTTACGTCAGTCAATACGATAACGCCCATGCCAAGGTGGAGGAACTCAACAAGAGATTTCCTGAAGAAATGCAAAAGTCGATTTTGCAGTACGCCATCCAAGGCAAATTAGTTGAACAGCGGCAGGAAGAAGGAACCGCCGAGGAACTGTATCAGCAGATTCAATCAGAGAAAGAAAGGCTGGTTAAAGAAGGTAAGATTAAACGTGAGAAGCCCTTGCCTGTTATTACGGAAGAAGAGATACCATACGACATTCCCGAGAGTTGGAAATGGGTGAGGCTTGGGGAAATAGGGACGACGAACATTGGTTTAACATATAAGCCGACCGATATTACAAATGAAGGCACAATTGTACTGCGCTCCAGTAATATTCAGGATGGACAATTAGACTACAACGACCTTGTTAAAGTATCCTGTACTATCCCAGATAATAAGATGTGTCAAACTGGGGATATCTTGATTTGTGCTAGGAACGGAAGTAAGAGGCTAGTAGGTAAAGCTGCGATGATTGACAAAGGAGGAATGAGTTTTGGTGCATTCATGGCAATATACAGGAGTGTATGCAATGAGTACATTCTTTATATAATTAATTCAGCGTACTTCCGAAACTCAATGTTACCGGAAACTGGTACTACTACAATTAATCAAATTACTCAAGAAACTTTAAGGCATTGCATCATCCCACTCCCTCCACTCAAAGAACAAAAGAGAATCGTAGCCAAGATCGAAGAACTAATGCCTTACACAAAGCAATTGGTAAAATGAATCCTTCGCCTAAACCTTTGATCATTCAATACAACCTTTCAAGCCAGATCGTCCGAGTATCCCCAATCCGGGGTATTGAGGATGACCTGGCTATTTTATGCGACAATTAAATAAAACTAAAACAATGAGAATACCTTGTTGTGAACCTCCTATAAAGAAGGTAATATATACCAAACCCTCAAGGGGGCGTTGGGGTTTGAATAAAAAAAGCACCTTCTGTAAACTGGGAAACGTTCCGACCAAAGAACAATTACCCGTACAGGAGGCACTTGTAACTGCTAAACTAAATTCAACAGTTTCCGCCAAATAGAATTTAACACTTTTTCTTCAAATATTAACCTAGTTAAGCTATCATTACTTTTTCAACTTGGCTTAGCTGGAGGATTGGAAAGGTGGAAAAATTACTGTTGTATCTTCGGGTTCATCAATTAAAAGAACAAGGATTTAAGGTGGCAGCCATCGCAAAGAAATTGGATCTGTCAAGGAACACGGTTTATAAATATCTAGATATGACTTTTGAGGAGGCATCCGATTGGGTCAATTCCCTTAATCACAGAAGCAAAAAGTTGAATCCCTATCGGGATAGGATTCTTGGCTGGTTAAATGAACATCCGGACCTGGCTTGATCGCTTCTTTCCGGAGTACAGCCTTGTGTTTAAAGATTGGGAAGGAAAGGCCTCGCTCATCACGCTTCGTGAATTTCCGACGCCACAGGAGATTGTATCGCTTGGCGCGAGTACAATTGTGCGCCGATGGAAGGAAGACGTGAAGCGAGCGGTTGGCTCCAAACGTGCAGCGCAACTCCTACAAGCTGCCACAAACTCAATTGGACTTACCGAAGGGCTGACGGCGGCGAAAATCGAGCTCAGGGCCTTACTGGAACAATATGTACTATTCTCGAGACAACTTGAAGAAATCATGGCGCAAGTGGAAGCATTGCTTGCACAAATTCCAGGTACAAATGAAATGCTGACAGTACCAGGAATCGGCGTTGTTACGCTGGCGGGCTTCTTGGCTGAAGTTGGTGATCTTAGCGGTTATGACCATGGGCAGCAGATTATCCGGCTTGCCGGATTTAACCTCAAAGAGAATAGTTCCGGCAAGAAGAAGGGCAAGTCCACGATTACCAAGCGTGGACGATCCCGACTAAGAGCCTTGCTATTTCGGGCGATGATGCCGATGGTCGCCAAAAACGCCGAATTCAAGGCGTTGCACCATTACTTTACGAAGCGAAGTCATAATCCGCTCAAGAAGAAGCAGTCCATCGTGGTACTCTGCGGGAAGCTCATTCGCGTACTGTACACACTAGGCACGAAGTGCATTCCGTACAATGCGTCCGACGTAT
>NZ_JAFLPN010000015.1:0-90802 GCF_029870785.1 Brevibacillus sp. AY1 | reverse complement strand
TGGTGAAGTTGGAGTTCACGCCGGTCTGTCACACCGGAGGTCGCGGGTTCGAGTCCCGTCAGCTCCGCCATTTCTACCTATGAAAAGGCAGAGTGAAGTATTCACGGAAAATGTTTAGTTAAAATGAAAAACATTGATTTCCTGTGAATGATCTGATACACTAAATAAGTACGCCGGTGTAGCTCAATTGGTAGAGCACCTGACTTGTAATCAGGGGGTTGTGGGTTCAAGTCCTATCGCCGGCACCATTGCTTTGGGGAGATAGCGAAGTGGCTAAACGCGGCAGACTGTAAATCTGCTCCCTCTGGGTTCGGCGGTTCGAATCCGTCTCTCCCCACCAGTAATTGTGAGCCATTAGCTCAGTTGGTAGAGCATCTGACTTTTAATCAGAGGGTCGAAGGTTCGAGTCCTTCATGGCTCACCAGTATTTACCCACCTTAGAGTGAAGGAAGCGAATAAAGCTGACAGCAGCTCACAGGTAAACATGCGGTCGTGGCGGAATTGGCAGACGCGCTAGATTCAGGTTCTAGTGGTGGCAACACCGTGGAGGTTCAAGTCCTCTCGACCGCACCAAATAATTTTTAAATCATCATGCGGATGTAGCTCAATTGGTAGAGCGTCGCCTTGCCAAGGCGAAGGTCGCGGGTTCGAGACCCGTCGTCCGCTCCATAACCTGTGCCCTTAGCTCAGCTGGATAGAGCGTTTGACTACGAATCAAAAGGTCGGGAGTTCGAATCTCTCAGGGCACGCCATTTCTTTTCTTTAAGGAAAGATTATCTAAATAGTCGGGAAGTAGCTCAGCTTGGTAGAGTACTTGGCTTGGGACCAAGGGGTCGCAGGTTCGAATCCTGTCTTCCCGACCATGTAATGCCCATATGTAGACCATGATTGCCGGGGTGGCGGAATGGGCAGACGCAACAGACTTAAAATCTGTCGGGAGTTTCTCCCGTACCGGTTCAAGTCCGGTCCTCGGCACCAAAAACAACTCATATGCGGGTGTAGTTCAATGGTAGAACCCCAGCCTTCCAAGCTGGTCGCGTGGGTTCGATTCCCATCACCCGCTCCATCTAATAAAGGCAGAGAACCTCTCGGATCTCTGCCTTTTTCATTGTGCTAGGGCAGATGCTCGTAGGCAATTTGTCGATGTCGAATCATGTCTGACATTTTAAGTAGTAGAAACATATGTTTTCGTGTAGAGTAAGAAATAGGATCGCTTACCCTTTTAGCAGGTAACGAATCTCTTGCTTTGCCTCCTGTATTTGCAGGGGGCATTTTTTATTCCAGCAGCACGGCGAAGTGCTTTTGGAAATAAAAAAGCCTTCTGCTTAAGAGAAGGCTGGATTTCAGGGTGTGATATTTTCTCGTAGGCTGCATGCAGCAGCGTATTGTTACATCTCCATAACAGGTTCAATAGGTAGGGAAACAAGGAACCTGGTACGATGCTCGTTCGATTCGCACTGAATCGTCCCTTTGTGCTTTTCGATGATGTTTTTACAGATGGACAAGCCGATGCCTGTCCCATTTTGCTTTGTGGTAAAGAACGGGTGAAACAGACTTTCCACGATCTCAGGTGGAATCATCTCACCATTGTTCTCTACACTCAAGAACAAGGTTCCATCCGAAACAATCGATTTGACACCTATCATTTTGACTGTCCGTACTTGAACGGCATCGATCGCATTGTTTAACAGGTTGACGAGAACTTGCTTCAGCCCTTCTTCATAACAGACAAGTGTACAGATTTGAATGTCTTTCTCAAAGTGAACATTCTCACCGACGAGTCTCGGTGTAATGAGCAGCTCCACTTCTTCCAGCAAGCTTTCCAATTGAACTTCCTTGAAAATTTCGTCCAGAATCGGTTTTTTGGAGAAACTTAGGAAGCCGGTGAGCTGTCTATGCAAGTTTTCAAATTCGTGCATGACCACCTGAATGTAGGACTGAAGTTGTTCTTGTTCTTTTGTCGATTCACCGATGAGCTTGAGGAAGCCCTCGATCGCACAGAGGGGGTTACGCAACTCATGAGCCATGTTAGCAGCGATTTTGCCTAGCATGGTTAATTTGTCATTGTGCAGATATGAGATGGTCTCTTCCTTTTGTACCAATTCCCGGTTCATCGTCTGTTCAAAGTGATAAACGGCCCAAAAGACACTTTCATCCATTGCTTTGCCGAGTTCTGATTCTATATAGTGTAGATCTTTTGGAGCAAGTGACCATGTTTGCAATTTTGGTTGGAGTATACGCCAAAAAACATTTCGATACAATTGGTAAGTACGCAGAATGGAGGAGAAAGGAAATTCCTGGGACTGTAACCATTCACCCAGGTCAAGTGCCCAAGTCTGCATGTCCAGGTTCACATCTTCGACTAAGTAACGGGCAAGAAGCACCGTTCGTTTTTCCGCGAAGTCGCGGGGGATTGTGACTGCTATCTCCATGCTGGAGACAATTTCTTGAAGCCATAAGGTTGTAATACTCGGAGCCAAATCTAGAATCTTGCTAGAAACATCTTGCAAATTACGTGTCACTGTCTCCACCATACTTATCCACCCCATATCAAATCGTAAGGGATGAGGGTATCAAAATACAAGGTAAATTTCTCCTAATTTCGCAATAAAATGATTTTTTGTGGTAGTTTTTATCTACAAAATTCGCTGAAAATCGCCTTTATTCGGAAAAATATACGCGCATTAATCCGATTTGGGTCGCATATGGTAGAATGGACACGTTTCATGGACGAGGAGGAGACAATGGAGGACCATTTTTGGTTGGGTCTCTTGCATATTTTTTTCATCGATTTGGTACTGAGCAGCGACAACGCTGTCGTCATTGGCATGGCTTGCAGAGGATTGCCTTTGAAGGAAAGAGGCAGGGCTGTGTTATATGGAACATTTGGGGCGATCGGATTGCGCATCGTTCTGACAGGCATGACTACGTGGATGCTGGACATCCCATTGGTGAAAGCGGTCGGGGGACTTTTGCTATTATGGATTGCCATAAAATTGATGTTTGGGGATACGGAGGATGTACAAGACGTGTCCCACAGCAATAACGTAGGGCAGGCAGTCAAAACCATCATCGTCGCAGATTTTGTCATGAGTCTGGATAATGTCCTTGCGGTTGGAGGAGCAGCACACGGTGATTTGTGGTTGGTCGGACTTGGGCTTGCTATGAGTATCCCGCTGTTAATGTGGGGAAGTGCATGGGTGGCGCGTTTGATGAACCGTTTCCCTAGCCTGGTCCTTTTGGGCGGAGGAATTCTGGTGTATACCGCCATCGATATGTGCCTAGAGGATCCATTTATTTGGAAATGGGTAAATCCACTCCTGCTCAATCACACATGGCTCGCGATATTGATTGCGTGTAGTGTAGTGGTCTTGGGTCGCTTCCGGAGAATTTAGGTAAGATAAGGCCAGATTCTGGGGAATACTAGTGAAAAAGGTAGGAAAGGATCCGATGGCTGATGAATACAGGCCTGCTAATGCTATGGGGATATTGGGATTCGATCTATCAGCGTTGTACCCGACTCCGGTATGTGGAGAAAGGAAACAACATTTTTCGTATCGTACTCCTGCGGTATCGGGGTGAACCACTGATTACCTCAGATCAACGAATCATCAATCCTGGGGACTTGATCGTGAAGCTGCATATTCATAACTATTACTATGCTACATTATGCAAAGGGATTAAGAATGACCTGAGGCTGGCATTACTGCTCCGTCGGCATATTATGCTCTCATTGCCAAAATTGGCAGCTTATCTAGAACGACTGGAACGGCGGGAAGAGATCAAAGGCATCGTGGGTACGACCATGCTGCACAAAGGTGTGGAGCCATTGGGGTTTTCCATTTCAGATGTGCCAATGACCTGGTTTTTCCGTTACAAGCGCTGGTATCTGCGCCTCATGCTTCGAATCATTCATCCTGAAGGCAAGCGCAGGGTGCAAAGCTGGAAGCAGGAGATGCCCCTCAAACGAGTCTACATGTCCAAGGACCAGCTATTAGGCCGTTATGGTTCAACGATCCAAAGTCCAACAGGTGAAGGACTATGATGAACAAGCGGTTTTTGTTAGTGACGGAGGAGTGGGCAGGCAGTGGCCACAAGATGGCTGCTGTGGCGCTGGAAGAAGCGCTTAGAGAGAGACAGGAAGTAGAGTCTGTTCGAATTGTGGGAGGTTTGGAGACAGCGAGCCCAGTGCTACGGGAACTGTCTCGTTTTTTTTATGTCAATATGCTGCGGTATGGACAACCTGTCTGGCAACGGATTTACGAGCAAGAACGCGTATGGGGAGCAGCATTAAAAAAGCCAGTAGGCTGGTGGTTATCGGGACGGCTTACCGAAGCGATCCTGAATGAAGAGAAGCCGGATGTGGTGATTGCAACCCATGCTTATTGTCTCAGCGCATTGGCAGAAGCGAAGCAAAGAGTAAGGCATCCTTACCATCTAGTCAGCATTCCGACGGATTATCATGTCAATCGCTTTTGGGTCCATCCACAGATCGATACCTATATCGTAGCGCATGAGCAAGTAGCACAGAGGCTAACCCACAAATACGGAGTAGAGCAAAGTAGGATTCACGGATATGGGATACCCATTCGTCGCGCCTTTTCCACGAACACTGGTGTAGACAAAGGTATGGGAAAGGAACTGCTCGGGCTGTCTCCAAACGTATTCACGGTGCTGATCAGTGGTGGCGAAGGAGGATACGGACAAATGGATCTAGTCGTCAAGCAGTTGACCAAAAGTCCGTTACCGTTGCAGATCGTCGTTGTCACTGGAACCAATCAGTCGCTTCATAATCGACTGAAGGATACTTTTCAACGGACAAGCTCTGCTCATCGGATAGAGATAAGGGGCTATGAAAGAGACATGTGGAAGTGGATTATTGCAGCCGATGTGTACGTCACCAAACCAGGGGGCATGAGCTGCGCGGAAGCTTTAGCCTTGCGAACGCCTCTGATCGTGTACCAGCCTCTTCCGGGACAAGAGCGGCACAACACGGCATTTTTGCTCAAGCATCAGGCTGGAATATGGGCAGATACACCAGAACAGATTGCTAACTTCGTCGAACAGCTGAGGGAATCACACAATTGGCAACGCATGGCAGCAAGTATAGAGCAAATCAGACGTCCTCAATCTACTCAAGAAGCTGTAGAATATCTGCTCAGATTGTAAGACTATAAATTGGAAGTGAAAAAACAAAGAGAAAATGAATGAATCCGCGGCGCTCCACACATATTAAAGCTACTAACAACGAGGGGGTGAAATGAGATGGCAAACAACAACGGTTCCAGCAACAACCTTCTGGTTCCTCAAGCGAACCAAGCTTTGGACCAACTGAAATACGAAATCGCTTCTGAATTCGGCGTTCAGCTTGGACCTGACACCACTTCCCGTCAGAACGGTTCGGTGGGTGGAGAAATCACAAAGCGCCTTGTCTCTTTTGCTGAACAGCAATTGGCTGGTCGCGCTTAAGTAAAAAAGAATACTTGGATGAAGAGAAAGGGCTCCGAAATGTGAGCCCTTTCTTATATAGAATATAATTGTTGCATAGGGAGTTTTATTTTGAAAAGAATTAAAAAAATGTTTGGCTCTCTACAAGATTTCATGCTGTAGTTTTTTTTACATCACTAATCACTAATGGGCTTATAGTGAATCATGCTATGGCAGGAGTAGGTGACAATCATTTATTTAGTGATCAAATATGGCCAGTTTCATCTGTTGATTACGATATTAGCTCTACTTTTTCAAATACGAAAATCGACATTATTGACTCTGCGGCATCGATATGGAATGGCATAAATAACAGCTCGTTTTACCTAGAGTACAACACAAATAGTTTAAATGATTGGTATTACAGGGAAGTTGATGCAAATGGGGTAACCTACATAACATCATGGCATACTCCGATCAATACGAATCGAAATTAATCGCAAGTGATTCGGAATTTTCCGAAGATAACTCCAAAACAACAACCAAAGTCGTATTTCATTCAGCAAAATATTCAATGGAAGATTTAAAAAAAGAAGCTCCAGTAATCGTAAAAGGAAAAGTAATTGACTCAAAAAAAACGGAACGTGTTGATATGAACAACAACGAAGACAATGATGGCGATGTGGACGAAGTAGAATTTACAGATAGGGTCTTCAAAGTTCAGAAAGTTTATAAAGGAACGGATGTGATCAAGCATACGTCATTTCCTAAAATAAAAACGATTGATGACTTAGAAAAAGAACTATAAAATGCACAAACAAAAGGACGGCTCACAACAAAGAAGATGATATCCTGAAAAGGCGGTTGCTCGAACATTTTACCATTGAATGAACTGGAAACATTGCCAAAAAGCTTGAATTGAACCTGCATTCCCCATCCATTAAAATGGGTACTCAGGAGGGGAAGTTCATGTTGTTGCAACGAAAGACGTTGACTACCCTGCTGATCGCGATGCTCACTGTGATTCTCGCATTTGTTCTGCCCATGCAGACAATGGCTGCACCCACGTTGAAAATGGGTAGCCAAAGCGGAGATGTGTGGGACTTGCAGTATCGCTTGCAGGTGTTAGGGTATTACCAAGACGATCTGGATGGCAGCTATGGGCCTAAAACCTACCAAGCAGTCAGACAATTCCAGAAAAATTACGGGCTCTCCGTGGATGGTGTGGCTGGAGAGAAAACCTGGCGAGCATTGAAGAAGTTTTCTGTAAATCGCGGAGAAATGCAAATGCTTGCGCAACTCGTGTATTCTGAAGCTCGAGGGGAGTCGTATCAAGGACAGGTAGCGGTTGCTGCAGTCGTCATGAACCGCCTGCAATCCAACCTGTTTCCGAATACCGTGAAAGGGGTTATCTTCGAACCGCTGGCATTTACCGCAATTGCCGATGGTCAATACTGGTTGACGCCAAATAAAACGGCCTATCAGGCAGCTTGGGATGCTGTGCGCGGATGGGACCCTACAGGAAATGCGATCTATTATTTCAATCCAGATACAGCAACCTCCAAATGGATTTGGAGTCGTCCGCAAATTAAGAAAATCGGGAAACATATCTTCGCCAAGTAAACCATAAGCCCCTGAATGGTCGGAATAACTCGCCCTATTCAGGGCTTATTTCTTGTATTTCGTTCAGAAGTATGATGGAAGATAGTAAATCTTATATATTGTTTTTCTCTTGCAATCGAATAAAATAAAAGGAAAGGTTTTTATAGAAAGCATTCCAGGAGGTTGATGATGAAGAAGTTGCTCATTCTTGCTTCCATGGCAGTCCTATTGGTCATGTGGACGCCAAAAGCAGAGGCGAATACGACGACAGAAGCACCCACACCTTACACAGACATTTCCGGACATTGGGCACAAAAAGAAATTGAGAAGCTATACATAGGGGGCGCACTGGGGCAGGCCGAGAGCTTTCGACCCAATGACTTGGTGACGCGCCAAGAATTGATATCCATGTTTATACTAGCGATGGGGGTGAAGCCGTCTGCTGAAGCCTCCTCATCGTTTGCAGATATTCCGTCAGACAGCTGGCTAGCTCCTTACGCTGAAGCAGCCTATCGTCTAGGACTAGTTCACGGTCAGAAAATGGACGGCCAGGTATATTTCCAACCTGACGCTACCGTAAGTCGAGAAGAGCTTGCGTCCATCCTTATTCGCGCCACAGGAGAAAGTGGTGCGGTAAATAAGTTCAGCTGGTCAACCACCGTACACGCATTGGCAGCGTATGCAGATGGCAGCCAGGTACAAGAACGCTACCAACGCCCAATGGTGTATGCGATGCAAATTGGCCTGATAAGCCCTTACGCTGACCAAACACTACGACCGCAGCAGTTGATGACAAGAGCTGAGGCGGCTACATACGCGGCGCTGCACCTATTGGAGAATCGAGAAGGAAAACCGGTATTAAGCGAAAACGGAACCCCTTTTCGAGAAGTGCTGACAGTCAAAACGACTGCCTATAGCTATGACAGAGATGATGTTCTCTCCTATCTGGAGTTTCCACTGCGAGAAGGGATTGTAGCTGTTGATCCGGAAGTGATCCCATTAGGTACCCATCTATACGTCGAGGGGTACGGATATGCCGTAGCCGCAGACATCGGTGGAGCCGTCAAGCAGAACCATCTCGACCTGTTCCTGCCTTCGCTCGACGAAGCCAAGAAACATGGCATGCAGGAAGGCGTAAAAGTATACATCCTCGATTAATGAGGTTTTAGCTAAGAAATGGACATATTTCCCACCCTTTCCACTCATACTAAGGTGGAAAGGGTGGGATTTTTTTGTGGGGCTGGATTGGATTCGGATTACTCGGCTTGATCCTGATCGTGATTGTAACTCCGATGCAAATCACGTTGTTTTACGGGCGAATAGGCGACAATGATCACCTGGTAATGGAGATCTCAGCCTGGTTTCGTTTGATACGAAGAAAGTATGAAATACCCATTCTTGCCATTACGCAGACGGAAAAAGGGGCAGAGCTGGTGTATAAAAAGGAGACTATACAGCAGGAGAAAATGAAGGATGAAAAAGTGGCTGACTTGACCCATCGGCAGGTAGAAACCTGGTACAAACGATATAAAAAGTGGTTGAGAAGGGTGTTGGACCTGCAGCCCATCTTCAAACAGTTTCTCAAAACAGTTCGTTGCACGCGGTTAGAGTGGCACACAGTGATGGGAACAGGACAGGCTGATGAAACGGGTGCTCTGAGCGGCATGATCTGGGGTGTGAAAAGCATGATTGTGGGAGTTGCTTCGCATACGCTCTCCTTTCGCACCATTCCCAAAATGAGTGTACAGCTTGTTTGGAATCAATCCCTACTGCAGACTCAATTGAACGGTGTTTTCCGACTGTACTTGGGCCATGTGCTGTTGACTGGGATCAAAATCTTGCTCCGCTTGAGGAAGGAAAGGGGACGCAAGTGGAAGACTGTCCCCACCGAGGCATAGTCCGCGAGGCTTTTGGACGGGAAGAGGACTCAAGCAAAAACATCAACGCAAGGAGGTCGCTCCACAGCGTTGATGTTTGATAGGGAGACAAACATGCTGGTCGATTACTTCGTCGGCTTCAGCTCTAGTAAGGGGGGCGGCTGCTTCAAATTCCCCTTTGTAAGTAGTCATGATTCCTGCATTCTGAAGAGAGGCTACTCTAACGCTGACGGTATAGCTATAGTCATCTTGTGCATCGAATGTGCCGTCAGGAGTAGTCATAGCGGTTGTCGGAGTATTCTTCAGCAGATACGATCACCTTGAGATCGCTCATTCCCGAAACAATCCTGTACACTTCTTCATCCTCCACGAAGTCGTATAGATCGGGAATCAGGTTCACAGCACCCATTCTCGTCATCGTTTTTTCAGGCTCAAATTTCTGACCTGCTTCCGTAAAGTAGGCAAAATGTCCAAAGTTCATTTGTGATTTTTCGGTACATCTAGGAATTGACTATCGACAAATGTCGGTGGACTGTATTTATCAAACAGCCTGTGCACCATCGTGATGAACTCGGCCTTGGTGACTTTGGCATCAGGATTGAAGCGTCCTTTTTCGTCACCTTTTACGATGCCTTTTTGCGCCATAAAGCTGAGTGAATCCATCGCCCAACCATGAGATGCTGGATTCAGGTCAGGAAAAGTTTGATTGGCGAAGACCGTTGTCGTCGTTCCCGAGATCAGGCTCCCGGCAAGCAGGAGTGAAACGAGCGTTCTTTTCATAAGATTTCCCCCAGGTAGAATGTTAAGATCAGATATGCAGCGAATACGATCTAGTTCTCATAGTAGCACGAAGATGGATAATAGAACCATTTTTCTATTGCGAGAAGATGATTCATCAAAAAGAAGCGAACTGGGAATGATACCACTTGAATAACAACAGAAGCTTAGCGTGTAAAAAACAGGAGGTATCATGTCATGGCTGACCATCCAATACAAGGGCTAATGAGAACAGCGATGGAGCAACTCTCTAATATGGTTGAAGTGTCTACGATAGTTGGCGACCCCATTGAGACACCGGACGGCAGCGTCATTCTTCCGATTTCCAAGGTTGGATTTGGATTTGCAGCAGGGGGAAGTGAATTTCAGTATGAACACAATCACCCCGGAACGATTGGCTATCCGTTTGGCGGCGGTAGCGGTGGCGGTGTTTCCATCACGCCTGTTGCTTTTTTAGTGGTTGGAAAACAGGGAATTCGCTCCATTCCTTTGGAAAATACGACGCATCTCTACGACCGCATTCTCGATTCCGTGCCGCAATTTGTAGAGAAGATGCAAGGGATCTTCAGCAAGAAGGATGAAACAACTGTCCAATCGACGACCGTGGTAGCCAAAGTCGACGACCATGATCTCGAGGATTTGATCGAGCGCAGTTAAGCAAGCGACCAACTCAATCGTTTTTTCCGATACATGAAAGAAACAGGCAGGCCAGGAGAATTGGCTTACCTGTTTCTTTTGTCATGGTGGAGCAATTACCAAAGCAGGTCGAGAAACAGACCTGTCTTGGCTGTATACAAATAGTGGAGACTCGACCACGATTGCGAGATGTACGGATTGTCGCTCTGGGTCTCCTCATGAGAGCGAGAGTAACTGCCTAAAGGAGCCTTCTGCAGTTGCAGCGTCTCTTCGCGAAACTGTCGCGTCAATCCTTTCATCGCATCCGTAAAGCCAACATAATCCATGTCTACAGCTTCGCGCCATGCGGACTCGTTGAGAGACAGCTCGCCATTGGAGAGAAGCTCTATGCCAAACGGTCGAAGGCGACCTTCAGCCGCGCGGGCTACTCGCTGAAACGTATCCAGTTTTTGCGTTGCGAGTACGTCCTGATGCTCGTTCAGGAAAGCAAGCAATCGATTGTAACGGTGCACGAGAGTTTTGCTTTGTTGGAGCATATGGTCGGTATCCCTTACAATTTCGATGCGTATAGGCTCTCTGCTCACCTGATGCAAGGATACTCGTACTTGCCCATTCTCGATCGTAAATTGATTGGTTTGAGAGTGCTGTCGCAGGTGGTTCAGACTGAATTCGGCATCTCCAGCAGGTGTTTCAGCCTGTTGGAGCCCCAATGCCCGTATACTGTTGCCAACTCGGTCACGCAGGGTAAAGGCTTGTTTTGCCCCGGTCAGTGTTGTTTGCACAACCAGCGATTGCTGCTCATGGTTCGTTTCCATGCGCGCAGTTACACCCATCTGGCTTTGATTGATCGCTGCAGCCATGCGGCGCAGGACGCTCCCGTAGGTGTCAGAAGGGGCGGAGTACAAAGTGAGTATTTTCTCCTGTTCCCCGATGGAAAGCGTGAATTCCTGGTGACCTGCTTGGACTGGATTGGAAGCATCGCGGTGGCCCCATGGGCTGCGATTGGTTTGGCCTGTCGCCAGCTTGTAGACCGACAGCTCATACGTCGCAGACACTGCCTCTGGCAGAGCATTTGCTGTAGCAGCCTCCGGATGAGAACTCATCGCCATGCGCTTGTTCACAGCACTGTTTTTTCGGGCAGGATCAAATTCTCTGGCTGCTTCATCCAATTCAGCAGAAAAGCGGTAGAGCCGAGACAAAGAGTGGGAAAGCTCCGTTACCCATTCCTGTTGCCTGGCGTAAAAGGGCTGCAGACTGTAGGTGAAGACAGGTTCGACAGGCGTATTCAGTCTCGCCTGCGCCATTTGAAAATGATATCGGCCCACGCGATGGCTAAACGGCGTATGATTGACCCGATCCAGTCTCATGCAAGTCACCTCCGTAACGTATAAGGTTCGTTACTTACCATTATAGAGGAATGTCATTCCATTTCAATCAACAAATCGCCGGTTTCAATAGCATCGCCCGCTTTGACATGGACGGCCTTGATTTTTCCATCCATCGGAGCCTGAATCGTCGTCTCCATTTTCATCGCTTCGCTGACGAGCAAATGCTCGCCTCTGCGCACTTTGTCACCCTCGCTGATCAACACCTTCAAGACTTTGCCCGGCATAGAGGCTCCCAGGTGTCCGGAATTCTGGGTATCCGCTTTGCGGCGTATTTTTTCAGAAATCTGGGCGGAACGGTCACGGATAAAAATTTCTCGCGGCTGTCCATTCAGCTCGAAGTAAATGATGCGTCTGCCGTCAGGGTGAAGCTCCCCTACTGCGACCAGCTTGATGATCAAGGTTTTGCCTCGCTCAATCGTAATGGCCGTTTCCTCGCCAGGGCGCAATCCGTAGAAGAAAGTAGGCGTATTCAACACGGACAGGTCGCCGTACTCTTTCGCACGCTGCTCGTACTGCAGATAAACCTGCGGATACATGATGTAGGAAAGTACGTCCAATTCATTCGGCTCACGACCGATTTTCTCGACCAGCTCTACTGCGACTTTTTCAAAATCGACTGGTGGCAGCAGTTCGCCTGGACGAGCGGTAAAGGCATCGCGACCTTTTAGCACCAGATCCTGCAAACGTTTCGGGAAGCCTCCTGGAGGCTGACCCAGGTAACCTTGAAAGAACTGGATGACGGAGTCAGGGAAATCAAGGCGCTCCCCTTTATCCCAAATGTTTTCTTCCGTCAGATTATTTTGTACCATGAATAGGGCGAGATCACCGACAACCTTGGAAGAAGGGGTTACTTTGACAATATCGCCACACATTTGGTTGACGACGGCGTACATCTGTTTAACCTCATCCCAGCGCCCTTCCAGACCGACTGCTTTCGCTTGCTGCTCCAGGTTGGTATACTGCCCGCCTGGCATTTCATGAACGTATACTTCTGTATTGCTCGACTTCATGCCGCTTTCAAAGCCTTGGTAGTAAGGGCGAACATCCTCCCAATAGTCGGACAGCTTGTTGAAGGAATCGAGGGATAGACCTGTATCCCGGTCCGTATGGGCAAGGGTCGCGATCAAGCCATTGAGGCTTGGCTGCGAAGTCAGGCCAGACATGGAGCTGACGCATGCATCTACGATGTCGACACCGGCTTCGATGGCTTTGAGCAGCATGGCTGCGCCGTTGCCGGAGGTATCGTGGGTATGCAGATGGATCGGAATCCCGATCTCTTGCTTTAATGCACGGACCAGCTCATAGGCGGCATATGGCTTGAGCAGACCGGCCATATCTTTGATCGCCAGGATGTGAGCACCTGCTTTTTCTAATTCCTTGGCGAGGTTGACGTAATAGGCCAGCGTGTACTTGGTTTTGGACGGATCGAGAATATCGCCGGTGTAGCAGATGGCAGCTTCCGCAATCTTGCCGGTATTGCAGACTGCCTCGATGGCCGTTTGCATCCCTGGCAGCCAGTTCAGGCTGTCAAAGATCCGGAAGACGTCAATTCCTTGCTCGGCAGACGCCTTGACGAAGGAGTGAATGACATTGTCCGGATAATTGGTATAGCCGACTCCGTTTGCCCCGCGCAGCAGCATCTGGAACAAGACATTGGGTATTCGCTCACGCAAAATTTGCAATCTTTCCCAAGGTGATTCCTGCAGGAACCGCATGGAAGTATCAAAGGTTGCTCCGCCCCACATCTCCAGGGAGAAAAGTCCGGCACCGAGCTTGCCAGTCGCCTCAGCGACGGAAGCCAGATCATAGGTGCGAACTCGCGTCGCAAACAAGGACTGATGAGCATCACGGAATGTGGTGTCTGTCAGCAGGACTTGTTTTTGCTCCTGAATCCAGCGTACCAGCCCTTCCGCTCCTTGCTGCTCCAAAATCTGCTTCGTTCCGTCTGGATAAGGCTGGGCAAAAGGTGTCCGCGGAATGCGCGGGGTATCAAAATGCGGTTTTTTCTCCGTGTTGGCAAGCCCGGGATAGCCGTTTACAATCGTCTCACCGATGTAGGAAAGCAGCTTGGTTCCACGATCCTGACGCCCCGGGAAGATGAACAGCTCCGGCTTGGTATCGATAAACGAAGTATCGTATTCCCCACTGAGAAAATCAGGATGCGTGACGACATTCTCCAGGAAGGGAAGATTGGTCTTTACGCCGCGAATCCGGAATTCACGCAGCGTACGCAGCATTTTGCGAGCAGCCTGATCGAAGTTGGTCCCGTAGGTAGAGATTTTTACGAGCAGGGAATCGTAAAAAGGTGTGATGATGGCTCCCGGATAGCCGTTGCCACCATCCAGCCTTACTCCAAAGCCTCCGCCAGAGCGCCAAGCCAAAAGGCGTCCCGCATCAGGCAGGAAGTTGTTTTCTGCGTCTTCTGTGGTGACGCGGCACTGAATCGCGTAGCCGCTCATCTGAATAGCATCCTGAGAGGCAATTCCAATCGCTTCATCGGACAAGGCATGGCCTTCCGCTACACGAATTTGTGCTTGAACGATATCGATGCCGGTGATCAATTCGGTAATGGTGTGTTCCACTTGAATACGCGGGTTGACTTCAATAAAGTAAAACTGTTTATCGGGAGTGAGTAAGAACTCTACGGTGCCTGCGTTGGCATAGCCAGCTTTTTGCATCAAAGTCAGCGCTGCCTGACAGATCGCCTCGCGCAGCTTGTCGTCGAGCGAAAGACTGGGCGCGACTTCGACCACTTTTTGATGGCGGCGCTGCACGGAGCAGTCACGCTCGAACAAATGCACGATATTGCCGTGCTGGTCGCCCAGAATCTGTACCTCAATGTGCTTGGGCTGCTCCAGATAGCGCTCTAGGTAGACTTTGGCATTGCCAAAAGAAGAGCGTGCTTCCGAGCGGGCGCGATCCAATGCATCCTGCAGCTCGTCTTGGCTGCGCACGATACGCATCCCCCGGCCGCCGCCGCCCGATACACCTTTGATAATGATCGGGTAGCCGTACTCCTTGGCGAAAAGCATCGCTTCCTGAAGGGTTTCGATAGGCTCAGGCGTTCCCGGGATGACGGGAATATTGGCCTCAATGGCCATGCGCCGCGCTTCGACCTTGTCCCCAAATTTTTCAATCAGAGTAGGAGAAGGACCAATGAAAATGATTCCTTCTTCCTGACAGCGCTTGGCGAATTCCGCATTTTCTGCGAGAAAGCCGTAGCCCGGGTGAATGGCATCGATATCGTTGCGTTTGGCGATCTCGATGATGCTCTCGATGTCGAGGTAGGCTTCGATCGGCCCTTTTCCCGCTCCGACCAGGTAGGATTCATCCGCCTTAAAACGATGAATGGAAACGTTATCCTGCTCGGAATAGACAGCGACCGTGCGAATGCCCAATTCAGTGGCAGCACGGAAGATGCGGATGGCGATCTCACCGCGGTTCGCTACGAGCAAGCGATTGATTTTTTTAGAAAGCATGAAATTTCTCTCCCTTCATCTCTCCAAATACTTTTGAATTTTTTATATAGTGTAAATATACAAAATAATAGTTACAGAAGACAGTCCTTTTCAAAATTTCATCGGGATGGTGTTAACATGGAAACAAAACTGCCGATTTTTGTGTACGGAACCTTGCTTGCGGGGTGGGAGAATTACGAAAACTATGTGCAGCCGTATAAACACGAAGCGATTCCGGCTGAAGTAAAAGGAGAGCTGTTTCATTTGCCGATGGGGTATCCCGGTATCCTGGACGGCGATGGTGTGGTGAAAGGCGTCATTCTTCGCTTTGAACCACAGGATTACGAGACCGTATTGGCGGAGCTGGACGAGCTGGAGACCTATTATGGTCCCCATGATCCGCGCAATGAGTACGAGCGGATCGAGGTATGGGCCAAGCTGGCTGATGGGCAGGAAGTCCAGCGTGTCTATGCCTATCGCTACGTAGATGCCAAGTACGTCAGAGCAGAGGGCACACCCGTTCACGATGGAGATTGGGCTCATTTCATGCGGGGAAAGCAGCCTGAATAGTCAAGGATGATTTTGCCAAGACTGGTAGGGGAAAGGAGTGGTCCTGAGTCATGGAAATCCTGAACGAGACCCCTGCCCAGATCTGGCGATTGTTGATTCCCTCGACATCCTGGATGTTCCCGGATGAAGTGCCTGAAGACGAATTGATTTTCCACTATCGCGACCATATCTACTTCGTCAACAATGACGGCTCTGTCCTGGCCATGCCCAAGCCGGCCTGTTACGATTTGCTGGACTTTGGAACGATGCTGGAGTGTTTGGCCACATCGGATGAGACCATTGATTTTGACGATGAAGGCTCGTTTGACATCGGCTTTGTACTCAAGCATATGGGCTATGTCGTGCCGACGCGGAAAAGACGGGAAAAAGCGACTTACCAAATCGAAATCGTCAACACCGTCTTGCCAAAAGCACACGGCCATCGTTATGAACTGAAAAATGTCCAATTTCTCTTTGCTCTCTATCATGGCTTGATGCGCTGTCATGAATTAAATGAGAAAACGGACTGGGAATACGAGCACGAGTTAAAGCGAATTGTAAAAGTGGAGCCGAAGAGCTCGGATAAAGTGCAAGTAAACCTGTAATTTCTACTATTGGCATAGTGAAAAAAAGTGAATGATAGGGTATGATGAAAGGGTACATATGAACCGATTGGTGAGGAGGAAGAAATCATGACAACTGCTGTAGAGCGCCAAGGCGCATTTCAATTCAAAGGACCTGTTACACTGGTTGGTCCTGAAATCAAAGTAGGAGATACCGCTCCAGATTTCACTGTAGTTGCGAACGACTTGTCTGCTGTTTCTCTGGCTGATTCCAAAGGAACGGTTCGCATCATCTCCGTAGTTCCTTCCTTGGATACAGGCGTATGCGACGCACAAACTCGCCGTTTCAACGAAGAAGCAGCGAAACTGGATGGCGTAACCATCCTGACGGTATCTGTTGACCTGCCGTTTGGCCAAAAACGCTGGTGCGGTGCTGCAGGCATCGAAAAAGTACAAACGGTTTCTGATTACAAAGACCTGTCCTTCGGTACTGCCTATGGCGTATTGATCAAGGAATTCCGTCTGCTGTCCCGCGCAGTATTCGTGGTGGACGCAAACGATAAAGTGGTTTATGCCGAGTATGTACCGGCTGCTGGCGAGCATCCGAACTACGAAGCGGCGATTGCAGCTGCTCAAGCTGCGAAGTAAGCCAAGCAAGATCAGAAATGCAGCCCTCTTCTCATCCGTGACGAAGAGGGTTTTTTTATCGTCTATGCATCACAGCTCCTTTCTTATTTGAAAACTTTTATAACAGCGAACGTCATGAGGATCATGATTCGAAACCGTACATTGCTCATTGTCCATGTTTCTTTGATAGCCATATTACTCTTACCCCTTTAAATTGCTGAGGTTTTCATTTTCATTGATAGTACGTTCTGACAAATTTGATGACATGATCAAACTTCGATTGACAGATTAGTAACCACAGGTTATATTATAACCATTGGTTACCAAAAGGGCGTTGAAGTTCAAATGGAAATTAGGACAATTGATAATAGAAGGAGCGCGGAAGTATGAAAGCAGAGCAAATATCCAAGCATATATGGAGCCTTCGGTCTTGGTTGCTCATACCGTGCCGAGTTTGGCTAGTGCAAGAAGAAGATGGCGTGACACTGGTGGATGCGGGGATGCCTTTTATGGCAAAAGGGATTCTTTCGCATCTCGAGCAGTTGAAGCTGGGAGAGCTGAAACAAATTGTGCTTACCCACGGTCATTCTGATCACGTAGGAGCAATCAAGCAAATCCTGGAGAAAAAACAGGTACCAGTGTATGCGCATACCATCGAAATTCCATATATGGAAGGCGATCAAATCTACCCACGCCGAAAAAAAGCGGAAAAAAATGTGGTCAAAGGATTGGCTCGACCATTGCCACAAGACGAGCATGGAGCATTAGCGCCAATCGGTGGCCTGCAGCCTTATCTGACTCCGGGTCATTCCCCTGGTCATGTCGTTTATTATCATGAGCAGGACCGCGTCTTACTGGCAGGGGATCTGTTCACGTCGAAAGCAGGCAAGCTGAACAGACCGATGCCCATGTTTACGGCAGATATGGCGGAAGCGGTGAAAAGCAGTGTGATCGTACGGGAAATACGTCCGACTCATCTGGAGGTATGTCACGGTAAGCCAGTCAAAAATCCGGAGGAACAGCTGAATGAGTACCTGGAAAAGATGGGGGCTGCGCCGTTGATCCCGAGTCGAATATAAGAACACGAGGATCTCGCAGGAAATAAGAAGGGGGCCGGAGGAAACGAATCCGGCTCTTTTTGCGTCCTATTGTTGAGGTGATCGTATGAAAATGTCTGGGATTGCTATGAAAATGTGCCTAGCGTCTATGCTGTTGCTCGCGGGATGTCAGGCTGATTCCATAGATCGAGCTGCTCAGCAGCCATTTCTTACTCCACCGAATCCAGTGATTGCCTGGAAGGAAAAGTCCGCAATGACGGTTCCAACTTCCTTTTGCTGGAGTGTAGAAGATGAAGCCACTTGCACGGACACGGCAGCACCACCTGAAATCATAGCCGAGAAAAAGCCCTCTCCCTTACAGGTTCAGCCCGGGGCAGTACTGACCATTTCGTATGACCTTCCGCCTGCGGAACAATCGATGGTCGTCACCCAATGGGTTGGTTCCAGCCAGATCGAGCAAACCTTGGAAAACGGAAACCAGTGGAAGGTTCCCGAACAGCCAGGCTGGTATTTGTTTGATGTTCGTGCCCAGTGGGATCAAGGGGACGCGGGACATGCTTTCGTGATTGAAGTGAAAAGCAATTCTCGCAGCCAATACCTGTAAAGGCCTCCTTTTGCTATACTGGGATTCAGGTATGACCTAAAGGAGAGACAGCATGCAGGAAGAATTGATACGTTTTACAGCAGATGCCGCAGACGCAGGACAGACGGTGCGTGAAGTTCTGCAAAAGCGATACGGGGTCTCCCGCCGACTGCTGATTCGAGCAAAATTTAAAGGACTGATTACGCGCAACGGTACACTGGTGTTTGTAAATGAACGGTTGCAAGCAGGTGACGAAATCGTGGTGCTGGTCAACGAAGAAGAGACGGAAGCCGTGCCTCCGGAAGAGATGCCCCTCGTCATCCGCTATGAAGACGAAGACTTGATGGTCATTGCAAAACCAGCGGGACTTGTCGTCCATCCTACGGGCAATCACGCTTCGGGGACACTGGCCAACGGCGTCATTGCTTATTGGAAAAGGCAGGGTGAGAAGCGCAGGTTTCGCGCTGTCAACCGTCTGGATAAGGATACTTCCGGCTTGCTGATCATAGCCAAAAATCAGTGGGCGCACGAGCAGTTTAGCAGGATGCAGCAGGACCGCAGTCTGAAGCGTACGTACCTGGCGATTGCAGAAGGGATCGTTGAGCCTGGGGCTGGAACGATGGATGAGCCAATCGGGCTTGCTGAAAATTCCTTTATCACACGTCAGGTGCGTGCTGACGGGCAATCGGCGGTTACGCATTTTCGCGTGCTGACTCACGGTGAAGGCATGAGCTTTGTGGAATTGAGGCTGGAGACGGGCAGAACCCATCAGATACGTGTTCACATGAGCCATCGAGGCCATCCATTGGCTGGAGATGATCTGTATGGCGGGGCGCGTACACACATCGGCAGACAGGCCCTTCATGCGGCTGAGCTTGCTTTTGTCCATCCTCGAAGCGGAAATGAGATGCATTTCAGAGAGCCCATTCCAGAAGATATGCATCAACTCCTAAACCAGTTTTTTCGATGAGAACGTGAAAAAGACATTTTCCTCTGGAAAAATGAAAGCGGTTTCGGTATGATAATAACAATCGCAACAATAAATGGAAACCATCGTGTATAGCTGGTTGTCTGTGGGGGGATTTCCCGCAAGGATGTTCTTCATGTTAGCAGACTCGCCCAGCTTACGCCTGATGCATGTTTCGGCACGACTGACATAGGGGGTACCCTCTGATTTGTCATGCAACCGAACCGCGCTTGGGGGTGAGCTGGGCTTTTTGGTGTCCTGAAATCATGAAAAGGAACCAAAAACCTCCGGCTGGTCTGAGGAAGGGGAAGATCAAATGAAGTTGGCGTCTTATCGAAGATTTGGCAATGAGCGGTATCGAGCTGGTGTGGTAGCGGATCAGAAGGTGTGGGACCTCGCTCAGCTGCTTCCCGGTGCGCCTGACTCCATCGATGTCTTGCTGGAGGATTGGGAGCGTTGGCGATCACAGCTGTTCGAGCTTGGGGACGAACCAGTGTGGAGCAATCGAGCGGGAGGTATGTTCCTGAATGAAGTCACTCTCGGTTCACCCATTCCAAGACCGAGTAGCTTTCGGGACTTTTATGCGTTCGAAGCGCATGTGAAGACGGCAAGGGCAAAGCGTGGACTGGACATGATTCCTGAATGGTACGACTTCCCTGTTTTTTACTTTTCCAATGCCGCAGCATTTTCGGGAACGGAAGCGGTTATTCGCCGTCCCAAAGCGACACAATGGCTGGATTTCGAATTGGAGATCGCCTGTGTGATCGGCAAAGAAGGGATAGATATACCCGTCGATCGTGCAGCGGAGTATATTGCGGGGTACGCTGTGCTGAATGATTGGAGCGCCCGCGATCTGCAAAGGGAGGAGGTAAAAGTCGGATTGGGCCCTGCCAAAGGAAAGGACTTTGCTACTTCAATGGGACCTTGGCTGGTCACTCCTGAAGAGCTGGAAGACAGAAAGCTTCCAGGGCCACAAGGCAACCGATACGATCTGACAATGACCGCGCGTGTCAACGGCATTGAATACTCGCGCGGCAACTTCCGCGATATTCACTACACCTTTGCCCAGATGATCGCCCGCGCATCAGCAGATTGTCCGCTCTATCCCGGCGATGTGATCGGCTCCGGTACGGTTGGTACGGGGTGTATTTTGGAGTTGGGAGCAGATCGGTATGACTGGTTGAAACCAGGTGATGTCGTGGAGCTGGAAGTGGAAAGGCTCGGTGTCCTCCGCAATCGAATCTGCGACTTATAAAAAGAGAGGGGAAAAATTCGATGGCATTTTATCACCGCATGGGGGAAATCCCGAATAAACGGCATACGACCTTTTACAAGCCGAATGGCGAGCTGTATCGTGAGCAGGTCATGGGCACAAAAGGCTTTTCCGGCATTCAGTCGATCCTGTATCACCACAACCCGCCAACACAGGTGCGCGAGGCAAGAAAATACGCGGATGTAAGCCTGGAGTACGTGGATCAGGAAGACTTGAAGCATCAGCATTTTAAAAGCTTTGATTCCCAGCTGGGCGGCGATCCGATCTTTGGACGCAAGTATTTGCTTGGGAACAGTGATGTCGTACTGGGCGTTTGCGCACCCACGGAGTCAATGGATTACTTCTATCGCAATGCGGATGGGGACGAGGTGGTCTTTGTCCATGAGGGGACGGGAGAATTGCAAAGCATTTTCGGTACATTGACGTATCAGCCAGGTGACTATTTGGTGATTCCAATCGGGACGACTTACCGGATCGTTCCTGCCGAGCAAAGCCGTTTTCTGGTGATCGAGTCGCAAAATGAAATCGTACCGCCTAAACGCTATCGGAATGAGCATGGTCAATTGCTGGAGCACTCTCCTTTCTGTGAGCGTGACATCCGATTGCCAGAACGTTTGGAAACGCATGTGGAAAAGGGAAATTATGAAGTGCGTGTCAAACGCCAGTCCACAGTCTACAGCTATTTCTTTGACTTCCATCCGTTTGACGTGGTAGGCTGGGACGGATACTTGTATCCATATGCCTTGAGCATTCACGATTTCGAACCCATCACCGGCCGGGTGCACCAGCCACCACCGGTTCATCAGACTTTTGCTGGACAGAACTTTGTCATCTGCTCATTCGTTCCCAGAATGTACGACTATCATCCGCAAGCGATTCCGGCACCTTACTACCATAGCAATGTGGAAAGTGACGAGGTGCTGTATTACGTGGCCGGCAATTTCATGAGCCGCAAAGGGGTTTATGAAGGCTCGATTACCCTACATCCGATGGGGATTCCGCATGGCCCGCATCCAGGGAAGATTGAAGCGAGCATCGGGAAAAAGGAGACAAAAGAGCTGGCTGTCATGCTGGATACATTCCAACCGCTAAAGGTGACGCGCCAGGCTCTTGCCATTGAAGACCCGGATTACATGACGAGTTGGATGCCGCCACGCGAATAAGAAAACCTCTATCGATGCTAATTCAAGATAACCGACCGCGTTTTTGAGGTAGGTTATACTTGCAGTATCGGGGCGCGTAGCTCATTAAAGGTTTTTGCTTTCCGATACTGGTAAAAAGGAAGGTGTCTGGATGGAACTGCCAATCAGTACGCTAGCGAGACAGGAAAAATATAAGCTTTTGATCGGTTGCATCGTCCCAAGGCCCATTGCTTGGGTAACCACCATATCGGAGAATGGCACCGTGAACGCAGCGCCATTCAGCTATTTCAATGTCGCAAGCATTGATCCGATGATGGTTTCTGTAGCGGTCATGCGAAAGCCGAACGGTCAGCCAAAGGATACCGCACGCAATATCGCTCAGACGGGTCAGTTCGTTGTCAACATGGTCGATGTACACAACGTAGACGATGTCAATCAGACCTCTGCTGATTTTCCGGCTGAGATCAGCGAAGTAGAGGAGCTTGGTCTTGCTACCATGCCTTCATCCTCAATCGAAGTGCCGCGGCTTGCAGCTTCGCGTATCCATTTTGAATGCAAGCTGCACCAGGTTGTCGAGTTGGGTACACCCACTACCTCGGACTTGATTATCGGAGAGGTTGTACATGTCCATGTCGCGGATGAGCTTTATCAGGCCGGACGGATCGACATTGCCGCTTTTGCGCCGGTAAGCCGTTTGGCAGGCAATACCTACGCCAAACTGGGTGAGCTTTTTGACCGCCGCAGACCAGAATACATTCCCTCGCCTCCCGCTGATAAATAACCCGTTTTTATTACGGAGCTATTCCAGTCCAGGATAGCGAGAGACGGAGTCGGGACGAATCCAGCGATCGTACTCGGAGGAGTCGGAGGCGTTTGCGGGAGGACCATAGGGTGTCACGTTGGGTTCTGATCCGTCTGGGCGAACTACGTTTTGCTGGTAGTAAAACTCTCGCTCGCTTTGTATCTGATCCCGAGCAGGATTTTGCGTACAGCCAGTCAGAAGAAAGACAGCGAGTATTCCGATCAAAAATGGCATGCTGATCACCTCACAGGTAGCGTGAGCCACAAAGCGCTTGTTCATGCATGATCTCCGTCCAGGGACGGAGGACAAATCCCTCTGCGGGCCATTTTGCCTGCCGTGGCTCTCGGGTATCCTGTAGATACAAGGAAAACACGGTTACCGTAGAGAGGAAGGGAAGACATGAGAGAACGACGTTTATACAGATCCAGACAGGATCGTCGTTTGTTTGGAATTTGCGGAGGGATCGCTGAATTTTTGAGAATAGACTCGACGCTTGTACGTGTAGGAGTTGTCATTTTGACGATCTGTACGGGTGTACCGATCCTGATCTACCTCTTGCTTGCGATGATCATGCCGAAAGAACCGAGCTGGACACAAGCCTACACGCGCGAAAAGTATGACTTGGAAAATGAATTTGCCTATGACGGATACCGGGGAGAGCCGGATCTGGACAGTCAGATTGATCGTTTGGAAAAACGTGCTCTGGTCATGGAAGTGCAGCGTTTGCGCGAGGAATTGTTGAAATACAAAGGAATATAGAAGGATGAAGGAGATGGCTAACGTAAGCCATCTCTTTTTGATTTAATCGCCAGTCAAACAGAGTGCTCGAAACACTTCGCCGAGAATCCCCTTGGTTTGGTGAACACCCGTATCGGTGTTGGTCATGAGTACAGCGCCCGTGCCAAGTGAAGGGTAGGCCACGATCATAGATTGGAAACCGACACCCCAGCCGAGCGAGGAGAATTCGATTGCTGAGCCTGAAGGATCGAGAAAGATCCCAATCCCTGTCCATTGTGAACAGCTGGATGAGACAAAAACCAGCATCTGAATAATGAAACTGGCTTAGTGGCTCATGCCGAACCGTGAAGGGCTCGGAGCAATGGACGTTCTACCAGTCAAAATGTCCAGCATGCTCGGGTTCCCCTGTGCGGAATGGTAGACAGGGAAACTTTCCTCAGGGTCAATGATGCCAGCCTGGTGGCACAACAGGGATCGCAATGTCACTTTTTTTCGCCAAGTCCATTCATGATCGGAAATCTTCCAGGTTCGAAGGCGATTATTGACATCCTCGTCAAGATCAAGTAGACCACGTTCAACAAAGCGCAAAGCCAGCAGGGAAGTAGCAAATTTGCTGATCGAGCATGCGTGAAACTGGGTGGCGGGCGTTACCGGACGATTGTTGTTCAAAAGTGAACCTCCCCTCTCAAATGCTTCCGTATCTAGCTATTCTGAATTTAATGATAGAACAAGTGTTCTCGTCGTGCAACAACAGGAGTAGGAGCATTTGTGCAGAACAGTAACGTGGACGAGATTTCCAAAAAGAGGTGGAGTCATGTTTTACAGAAGAAAAACCTACAAGGTTAATCCAACCATGATCGATGATTTTCACGATTTTTTTCATACCTACCTTTATCCGAATCAAATCCAGCACGGCGCCAAACTGGTAGGGCGTTGGACGAATGAAGCAAGAGACGAAGTCCTGGCCATTTGGGAATACCCGAGCAAGGAGCTTTATGAAAGCATTGAAAGCATGATACGAAAGAGTGAGCTGCATCGAAAAGCTCAGGAAATAAGAAAAGCACGAGGCGACCTGTATTTGGAAAGCAAACAGGATTTTTTGGAATCAACCACGGATTTGGTCGTAGATGAGCTTTCCCCCAAACATGTGGTCTCGGTCAGCGCTTGTATCACGAATCCACGAGGGGAGATCCTGCTCGTCCGCAATGGGCATCGGCCAGATACAATGGAAATGCCAGGGGGGCAGGTTGAGGAAGGAGAGAGCCTGCAGGAGGCTGTCCATCGTGAAATACTCGAAGAAACGGGCATAACGATCAAGCTGCATGGCGTTACAGGCGTTTACCAAAATATGTCCAACGGTGTCATCTGCGTCGTTTTCCGAGGAGAATATGTATCAGGCGTGGAGACAATCGCGGCAGGGGAGACCACAGAAGTCGTATTCTTGCCCATTACCGAGGATAACTTGGGACAATACATTACCAGGCCGCATTTTCGCCGAAGATTGCTCGATGCGATGGAACCAAGCATCGTTCCTTATGAAGCCTTTCTGGTCAGGCCAAATGAATGGCTTAGCAGGGTAAGATTCAAAACGGAAAATCACCCTCATTCATAATAGGCAAAAAATGATGCAAAAGGAGGAAACAAAAGAGACGATCTGCATATCATGTAAGGTGGAAAACCTACATAGGGAGGGAAAGAGAGTGTATGTCGGTGTGTTTGATATGAATCAGCGCCTGGAAAAGACGCGCAAAGTACTGCGTGAAAAGCAGCATCTGAAAAAACTGATTGAAGAAGATATCCGAGAGCTGGAAAAAGACGTTCAAGAATTAGAAAAAATGATAGATCAATGTGCGCCCAGCCTTCAACGATAGCAAAAAAGTGACACTCTGACATAGCAGGGTGTCACTTTTTTTGTGTATTTACGACTTCCAAATATCAGCGACGATCTCATAGGAACGGATGCGATCCGCATGATCGTACATTTGGGTAGTAATCATCAGCTCATCTGCTTGAGTGGCGTCAAGCAATGCCTGCAGTTCTTGTTTTACGGTTTCCGGACTCCCGATAATGGAAGAGCTGAGCTGCGATTGGACGGTAAATTTTTCGAAATCGCTCCATAGGCCATCCATGCTTTCGACAGGTGGCTGAATCGGTTTTCTGTCGTCTCGGATGATCTGCAAAAAAGCCTGAAAATGCGAGGTAGACAAGTAACGGGCACGCTCATCCGTATCTGCAGCCATGACACTTACTCCGACCATCGCATACGGCTCCTCCAATACCTCTGAAGGGCGGAAGTGATGGCGGTATGTCTGGAGGGCAGGCAAGGTATAGTTTGGAGAAAAATGACCTGCAAAAGCAAATGGGAGTCCCAGCATGCCAGCTAGCTGTGCGCTGAAATCGCTGGAGCCAAGTAGCCAGATCGGGATGGACAAGCCTTCCCCTGGAATGGCTCGAATGCCTGAATCCGATTCAGGAGAATAGGGACGGAAATATTCCCGCAGCTCTGTCAACAGCTCAGGAAAATCTGCTCCGCCAATGCGCTGGTTGCGTCGAAGTGCACGTGCAGTGCGTTGGTCCGTGCCGGGCGCCCGGCCAAGTCCCAGATCGATACGCCCCGGGTAGAGAGATTCCAGTGTACCAAATTGCTCTGCAATCACCAATGGAGCGTGATTGGGCAGCATGATTCCACCAGAGCCAACCCGAATGGTTGAGGTACCTGCAGCAATATAGCCAATCAGGACGGATGTTGCAGAACTGGCCACACTCGGCATGCCGTGATGCTCGGCAAGCCAAAAGCGTTCAAAGCCCCATTTCTCTGCGTGTCTGGCAAGATCCAGGCTTTTTCGGAATGAATCAGCTGGATCGCTTCCCTGTACGATGGGAGAAAGATCCAGTACGGAAAGCGGGATGTCGCGAAGTTTCTTGGCCGCGCTGCGGTCAGCGTCTGCGTGTGTCATGTGATGCTTCCTCCTTTTTATGGATAAAACGCGGGATACGTCTTTTGCATCAGCTAGGGATGGATGGTACCTTGCATATTAAGTATCCCACAGAGAGGTGTCAAGATTTCGATGTTCGGCTCCTGCACTTCCAGTGTGGGGCAGAAAAAACAGAACAGCAGAGTGCTGGAAGGGATCTACTTACCCCGACATACTGGAAAGAGGCTCACATTGTAGTCGTGAAGGACCACAAGTGAACCTCTTTCTTTGCATCGGATTTGGCTAATCAGGTAAAAAATGTGCTGGTTTTTATGCAGGGTGCTATTGCTTGGTCAGAATCACAGGACCATCCGCTGTAATAGCCAGCGTGTGCTCGTATTGAGCCGAGAGCTTGCCGTCGCGAGTGCGTGCTGTCCAACCGTCTTCGTCGACCTTGGCGTGATAGGTACCGATGTTAAGCATGGGCTCGATCGTCAAGACCATTCCTTCCTTCAGGCGAGGTCCTCTTCCTGGAGGTCCGAAGTGCGGCACATAGGGTTCCTCGTGCATTTGCTGCCCGATCCCATGACCGGTGAAATCACGAACGACCGAATAGCCTTCTGCTTCGGCATAGACCTGGATGGCATGAGAAATATCTCCGACACGATTGCCTACGACCGCTTGCTCAATCCCTAAGTAAAGGGCTTTTTCAGTTACCTCCAACAGCCTTTTTGCTTCCGGAGATATTTTACCCACTGCATAAGACCATGCGGAATCGGCCAACCATCCATTTTTCCTTACGACCATATCGATCGTAACGATGTCCCCTTCGCGCAGTGGGTCTTTCTTGGGAAAACCATGACAGATGACATCATTGACGGAGCCGCAGGTGGCATAAGGGTACCCGGAATATCCTTTTTGTTCCGGTGTTGCCTCGTGCTTCGCCAAAAATTCTTCAACAAATTGATCAATCTCCCAAGTGGAGATACCAGGACGAATCAATTTTGCAATCTCGCGATGGCAGGCAGCCAATATTTTTCCGGCTGCTCGCATGTATTCGATCTCTTCAGGTGTCTTGAGGATAATCATGGTCTCTCTCCTTGTCCTCGCTCATTGGTTCTGCACTACATAGTATACAGTGTAGACTCATTTGGAGCCAATTGCCACAGTCAAAACAGCGTGGTAGGATGAGGAAAGAAATAATCAACTGGGGGTAGGTAACGTGGACAAGTTTCATCAGCATCTGGAAAACTACCGGGTGAATGTAAAAGAAGACATAGAGAAACGACTTGCGTTTATTCGCGAACAGATCGACGGGCCTGGCCTGGGCGGAGCCGTTGTCGGAATTTCCGGAGGGATTGACAGCGCGGTGACAGCAGCCTTGTGCGTTCGTGCACTAGGAAAAGATCGAGTCATCGGAGTATGGATGCCAGCCTATTCCCAACCAGTACATGAAGCTGATTCCAAAAATCTGGCAGATGCGATTGGACTCAATCTGGTAACCGTAGACGTCGGTCCAGCTTTTGATGCGTTGGTTCCTGCCATTCAAGACGTGCTGCCGCTCAATGACAAGACAAAAGGAAACACCAAGGCACGTTTGCGCATGACAACCTTGTATGCGATTGCCAACCAGCAAGGCTATCTTGTAGCTGACACCTGCAATCGCAGTGAAGTGTACGTTGGTTATATGACCAAGGGAGGAGACGGCCTGGCTGATTTCAACCCGGTAGAGAGCTTGACCAAGCATGAAATTCGGATACTGGCCGAGGAGCTCGGTGTTCCAGGCGCGATTATCACCAAGCCGCCGTCCGCAGATTTGTGGGAGGGGCAGACCGATGAGCAGGAGATGGGCTTCACCTACGAAGACCTGGATCGCTTGTTGATTACGGGTGAAACCAGGCCAGAGGCTTTGGAGAGAATCGAGTATTTGCATCGTATTTCCGAGCACAAGAGAAACCTGATGCCGGGAATTTAATCCGATTTGGATGACAGGCATAGGTTGATTCTTGAGCGTTTTTATAGGATAATAAAGGTTATGCACACAGACCTAACGGTAGAAAGAGGTGGAACAGATGTCGACGACTGAATTGATGCTGAAAACAAGTCTGGAAGGACGCGTGAAGCGTACGCTGCAAACATATTTCCGACGTCCCAACTACGTGTTGGTTCAAGAAAGCTTGGGTGCGAACGGCCTGTCCCCGGAGCAAGTAGAAGTTACTTTGGAGCTCTTGAAAAAAGACCTGACTGTTGCTGAAATCATGGAGCAACTGCGCGATAAAGGCTACTTCGCCTAACTTGAAACGTGTTGCTTGGATACGAAAAAAGACCGTTATGACGATGCAGTCATCCGGTCTTTTTTCGTATGTTTATCCTCGAACAGGCTTGGAACTCGATTTTTTTCGATACAGCTGCAGAGCGATCATCACGAGCAGGTAGCTGGCTAGAGCGACAACAACGCCCATGATTGCGCTCCCGGTAAAGTAGGCAAGCCCTTTTTCCTCGATCCAGATCAGCCATTCTTGCCAAGCTTGATAAGGGGCTGAAAACCCGGAAAGAGCTGGATAGCCGATGATCAGGTAGCCGAGCCTGTAGTTCAGGACCAGGAAGAGCGGAAGCACCAGTTTTCCCATGACAAAACCGATGACGGCAGCAGGCATGCTGCACCGGAATGCTTTGACCAGCGGAAACACGTAATAAACTCAACAAAGATGCCAACAGCAAATCCCAGGGCGACAAAGGACGGTGCCCCATTCATCCGAATCAGCTTGTAGTACTCGTACTTTATCCTGCGGTAAAGTTTTTTCCACATAATGATCCCTCATTGATCTAATAAGGTGGACTAGGTGTCGAGTATAGTATAGGGGGTGTAAATGTGAAATGATACACGAATACCGAAACTAGTCGGTATTACCAATCTCCGTCTCGAGTCGGTTTGTTCCACCGTTTATCTTTTGGCATAATGAAGGTATGCAGGTCATGCAAGCAGAAATGTGGTGACAGATGTGGAAGAAATAGTTTCAGTATTTGGCGCCTACGTCTCGGAATACGGATATATGGCCTTGTTTGGACTATTTTTTCTTGGTATCTTGGGAATGCCTTTGCCAGAAGCGACTTTGCTTGTATTTTCCGGTTTTCTCGTTTCCAGTGGTAAGCTCCATTTTTGGCCCACTTTTCTGGTCTGCTTTACGGGTTCCATATCAGCGATGACGGTCGCTTACTGGATCGGGAGAGGTCTGGGCTATCCGTTCATCGAGCGATACGGAAAGCGTCTGGGATTCGTTTTCGGGGTCTATGAAAAGACAAGCTACTGGTTTGAACGCTTTGGGAAATGGGCGTTGCCTATCGGATATTTCATTACAGGGGTCCGACAGTTCACGGCTTACTTTGCCGGTATCACACGCTTGCCTTTCCCTACTTTTATCCTATTCACCTACACAGGCGGATTCGTCTGGAGCTTGCTGTATGTGGTTTTGGGCTGGCAGCTTGGAGAGCGCTGGGAAGTGGTATACGGTTGGATATCCAGCCATGTAACCTATTTTTTTCTGGCACTGCTGCTTGCTGTGTTGCTCGGATTTTACCTATACCATAGAGGACTTTTCAGGAAACCCAAGAGGGAGGAATCATCATGAATGAGGAAGAACAAAAAAACGCTCAGCCGCCGGTCGTGCGTCCGGCAACTGAGCTAGTACCGATTGTGCTGCCGGAGAAGCATCAACGATTTTACGACAAGCTCCGAGCAAAGATCGAGGCGTTTATTCGGGAAAAAGGCGTCAATGAAAAAGCGGCAAGCTACATCCTGCTTGCTCCGGATCTGTTTGTCCTGCTTGCCCGTTTGATGCTGGACAAGCGAGTGGGCATCCAGTCCAAGGCTATAGCTGGTTTGGCCGTCGCGTACTTTATCTCGCCGATTGACTTCATTCCAGAAGCGCTGATCGGCGGAATGGGATTGCTCGATGATGTCATTCTTGCTGTGTATGCGCTTCGCCGTATCCTCGTAGAGGTTGATGAAGCAGTTGTGCGCGAACATTGGAATGGGGAACAGGATGTACTGGGTGTCATTACCAAGGTGATCACCGACGCCGACAATCTGGTTGGGCAAAAAATCGTAACCAAGCTGAAGGATCTTCTGCTTCGCAAATAAGTAAACAGGATGGGTAGATAGATGAGATATTTGACAGAGTATCAAGAGGGAGAGCGCGTAGTCGGGTTTTGCTTGGTAAAAAGCAAAGAAGCTGGCGTAGCAAGCAATCAGAGCGAGTATCTCAACCTGGAGTTGGGTGATCGCTCAGGGACGATCATGGCGAAATTGTGGGATGTGAATCCAGAGCTAAAGGAATCCATTCAGGTGAAATCCGTCGTCAAAATCGATGCAGTGGTGCAAAGCTACCGGGGGAAAAAACAGCTGGTGATTCAACGAATCCGCCCTGCATCCGCTGCGGATGAAGTCATGATGGAGTCGCTGATTCCTATATCACCTGTTCCGGTAGATGAGCTGTGGGGAAAGCTGGAGAGTGCGATCGATAGCCTTCAGAGTAAAACCTTGCAGGCGATTTTGCGTGAAGCTCTTCAGGACGAAGAAATTCGGGAGAGGCTTCGCCAATATCCGGCAGGTGTGCGGATGCATCACAATTACTATCATGGCCTGCTCGAGCACATTGTTTCTCTGCTTTCTTGCGCCGAGCGATTATTGCCACTTTATCCACAGGTCGATCGGGATGTGCTGTTCGCCACCTGCATGCTGCATGACATCGGCAAGCTGTATGAGCTGTCTGACCCGATCGCCCCAGATTACACGACTCCAGGCCAGCTGATCGGTCATTTGGTGATGGGAGCCGAGATCGTGAGCGGAATATGCCGCAAGCTGGACATTCCGCTGGGAGATGCTGAAGTGCTGCATCTAAAGCACTGTATCCTGAGCCATCACGGAGAGGTAGAGAACGGATGGGGGAGTGCCGTTTCTGGAAAAACCCCAACCGCTGTTCTGTTCCATTACCTCGATCAGATTGACAGCAAGATGAACGCCCTTGGCCAGACCCTATCCGATATGGGTGAAGACGAATGGGCTTACGCAGGTGTGTTGAAGTGCAAGATCTGGAGAGGGTATTGAGCCAGTACAATCAGACCCGGCTGTGCTGTTCCAGCAGCCGGGATATTTCTTGCTTATTATCGGAATTGCCAAACACTTTGCATCAGGTAGGATTTTTTTTCTTTTTGTAGAATAACTGATTGATTCCCATTTGATCAGTGAATTCATGCTGATCACAAGAAGGAGAAGTTCATGAAACGACCAACCTATACCCTACCAAGTATTGTCAAGAAGGTATTCCGGTCCGGCGAACGCTCCCTTCCACGGATGGAGATTTGCACCCGGTTGGAAGCCAGTGAGTTCATTGCTTTAACCGAACTGGATAGCATGTCGCTGCTTGATACAGTGCTGAAGATGGAACAGACACCAGTGCGGGTTGGAAGCTCAGATGCTATTGTGGAGATCGCTTACCAGCCGCATCAATTGTACGATTTGGCCTACCGTTTTTTACGGGAAACGCAAACGCCAAAGAAAGTCGAGCAGATCGTCGCTGAATTGCGCAGACAGACCCAGTTTGGGTGGAATCAGATTTTGCGGCTCTTGCAATTGGAAAAGGACCCCAGGTTCGTACAGTATCAAGGAGATTCACGCTGGTTTCTGGCTGAATGGACGCTGGCGAACGATGAAGTCTACGCCTTTTGCCAAAAGAATGGCATCACGCAGGTTACATCTCGTTCCCTGATTCATTTTTTGGAGCATGAGGTTGGTATTGCTGCGGATGCTGCTTTTCTACCGGGACTGGATGATCGCTTCCAAATCGATGGAGACACATTGTACATAATGGTCATGAACGAAGAATCAGAGGTAGAGCTGTTCGTGCATGAGGTCGCTGCTGCAGCTGCTGCTGACACGATTGCACCAGAAGTAACGGAACAAACAGAACACCAAGAGGAACAACACCAAGAGCAAGAAGAGATGAAGGAGGACTTTACCATGAATAACATCCAAAACCAACACGTGCTGCAGGAAGTGCAACAACTCTTGGAGCAAGCGATGAGCAAATTAGAGACTCGCCATATCGAGATGTCACAAGAAGTTGTCGCTCATTTTCAACAAAGTAACATGCAAGCTATAGAAGTGCTGATGAAAGAGAAACATAAGAACGAGCAAATTGCACTTGGCATCAAACAGGTGCTGGCTACCAGTGAGCAGCAATGAGTACCAATGGGGCTATGATCCGGTTTGAACAGCGGTTTGTCTTGCTGCGCGAAATTATCGCGAGCTATCGGATACGGCTTCAGGAAATGGAGCAGGAGGTAGTGGAGTTATTCGCGACCAACCAGCTCACTGCTATTTCTGCATGCATGAGCGAGAAGCAGCGCATCGTGTTGCTGATGAACCGACTGGAGCAATTTATCGACCAGTGGGAAAGAAGCCGCGATGTGGGAATCTCTCATGAATCAAAACGAGAACACTTGAACATCTGACGAAAAATGCGGTAAGATAGGGGGATTGTGCAGGATTCCCCGCGCATGCCGCGTGGGCTGGAAAGGAGATCCAAATCCCTTATGTCTGTTGGAAGAAACGAACTGTGCCCCTGCGGGAGCGGGAAAAAATACAAAAAATGCTGTGGTGTAGTGACACCCATCACGGAATTGCGTAGTCGCCATGAGCAAAAGCTGCAGAAGGAGTACGCAAGCTGGGTTGAGCGTCTGAACCATTTTGTTGGCGGTCATGTGACCAACGAAGCGATTTCCGATGCGAGAAATCTGTTTGCGGAACAAATTGGTCTCAGTGAAGAAAGTGTCATGCGTCCAGAATGGGCTGCGCATTTCTTCAACTGGTTCGTACTGGATGTAAAAAACAGTGGAACCACTTTGCTCGAAAACTATGTCAAACAGCATGGACGTCGGATGGAGCCTGATCTGCGCCGAGCCTTCTCCCGACTTCATCTGAATGCCTATGAAATCCTCGAAGTCGAGCGTGAAGTGTTGACAGTGCGTCAACCTCTGACGGAAGAGGTACATTACCTGCTGCGTTCAAACAACCTGAACGTACAGACGGGACAAATCATCGTTGGTCGCCTGCTGAATCTGGGCCTACGGGATATGCTCTTTTCCGGCAGCATTATTTTGCAGCCGCATATTAAAGAGGCGTTGCTCGAATGGCTGAAACAGAATCCAGAAGTGAACAAAGCTGCTGACGACACTGCCCAACGTGTATATACGCCGGATTTGTATCGCTTTATCGTGCAGTTTGGGAATGAAGGCAATGCCCCTGAAAAATCCGGTGATGCCCTTTTGCGCCGAGCATTCACGCTGGCGAACCCTGAGCAGTTCCGCAAGACGATCGAAGCACAGCGCATGTTTGAGCTGAAAAAGCGGGACGGGGCAAAGGAAATCTGGGTGTATGCCCGTCGCAAGGAAGAGCATCTGTTCCCGGCATTGAAAGACGCTCTGCTGGAGCTGTACGAGGTACAAGCAGAGGTATTGGTGCAAGACGGCCAAGTATTCCTGGAGGGCTACGCGGCAGAACTGGACGAGGTAACGGAGTTGTTGCAGCTGCACATGCCTGAGTCTGAGGAAGAGATTCGCGTCCTGACTTCGACTGGCTCCAAGCTTTCCCAAGGAACCTTGTTTATTACAAGTCAACCGACCTTGCCTCCGAAAGTATTGCAATGGGCTGTCCAAACCTACTTTGCCGAGAAGTGGTTGGTCACATCCCATGAAGCATTGGATGACCTGGCGCCGGTTCTGGTGGCAGCATCCGACAATCAGGAGCTGAACAGCAAGCTCCAAAGCCTGCTGACCCAGATGGAGCAGGATCACCAATTGGGGCAAGGCATTGCTCGCTATATTCGTATGGATGTATTGCGTCCTCGTCTCACAATGGAAAACGACAGCCTGCATGCGTTCAATCTGCTGCGTCGCCCACTGATCGAAGGCTTGCCGGAGAGTGTCTATACGATTCACCCTGAGCGCTTGGCCGACATGAACCGATTTGTCCACGACATGACGGACGGCAAATCAGAAGCAACGGTGAAAAAATACGATGAGGTCATGAATAACTTCCGCTCGTTTGTCAGAGGAGCATTTGGTCCTTCTTTCAATTGGGATCATCTGCGCAGGGAAGATCTTTCCTACTTCCTCATCCACGATATTTACGTGCGCACAGATGCCGTTACCAAGACTCTGGCCACCAACATGTTGTCCGTATTGTCCTCCTTTTTCAAGTGGCTGGACAAGCAGAATGGAACATCGCTTTCTGCTCTGATGCAGCCGTTGTTTGTGGAGTTGAAGGAAACGCTGCCTGAGACCTACCGACTGCGGAGTGTGCTGGAGAAGGAAGCTTACCTAAATCTATACGCTTCCAGTCAGCAGACACTCGAGGACGTCTCGGAAGAAGGTCTGTTGCTGCTCGGAAAAGAGCGTGACGGCTGGCTGGCTAGAAGGAACAACGGCGAGAAGATCAAGCTATTGATCGAATCCGAAGTGGAACAAGTGCTGGCCACTGACTGGGTGATATCCGGTCTGTTTGCGAAAACTG
The DNA here is from genome assembly GCF_029870785.1 of Brevibacillus sp. AY1. NCBI lineage: Bacteria > Bacillati > Bacillota > Bacilli > Caryophanales > Paenibacillaceae > Brevibacillus > Brevibacillus sp. AY1. The sequence goes on along the minus strand of NZ_JAFLPN010000015.1, from coordinate 55,848 downwards.
GGGATGGAAACTGGCGTCTGTACGGATCGCCGGAGCTATATCCGCCGGTCGTGTCGCAATTGATGGGTGCACCGACCAGCGTACTGGTTTAAGCCAATACAAGCAAAAAAAGAAGAACCCGAGGAATTTTTGTTCCTGTGGTTCTTCTTTTTTTGTTCGTTATTGATTCCAGCTTCGAACCGTCCTGTCTGCTGGGAGTAAAAGTCCCAACACCCCGACCAGTGGCAAAAGCGAGCATAGGGTAATCACCGTGGTCAAACTGAACAGGTCTGCGAGGTAGCCCAATGCGAGAGCGCCCATTCCTCCCATACCGAAGGCAAGGCCGATGATCAGGCCCGAGACCATTCCGATCCGTCCTGGGAGGAGCTCCTGAGCATAGACGACGGTTACGGAAAAGCTCGAAAGCATGATCAAGCCGCTCAGAAACAGTAGCGGGTAGGTCCAAAAGCCGCTGACATAAGGCGTCAATATGGTTAATGGCAGGGAGCCCAGCAGAGAGAGCACCAGCATATTGCGCTTTCCGAAGCGGTCTGCAAGGGGCCCCCCGATGAATGTACCGATTGCGCCAGCAAGCAAAAATCCAAAAATGACCAGCTGGGCTTGTGCGTATTCCATATTTTTCAAATCCATCAAATAAAATTGATAAAAGCTTTGGTATCCAGAGTGCATCCAAGAGCGTACGCTGACGATCAGGACGAGCAAACCGAGAGCAATCATTCGTTTGTCACGATGGGAATAGGCGACGGGAGCAGCTGGAGTCTTGATCAATCGCTCTTGACTGCGGTACCAGACAGCCACGTAGAACAAGACAAGACTGGCGATACTGGCAGGCAGGAGGAACCACATGGCTCCGGCTTGACCAATATTGGCAAAGACGAGAATGGTCATCAAAGGGGCAAGTGCTTGGCCCGCATTACCGCCGACCTGGAAGATGGATTGGCCTAAGCCTCTGCGAGTGCCAGACGCCTTATGGGCAAAGCGTGAGGCTTCCGGATGGAACACGGCCGAACCGATCCCTACGCAGGCAACGGCAATTAATACTACAGCATAATTGCTGGCAAAAGCGAGCGCCAGCATTCCAACTCCAGAGACAAGAAGTGCAATCGGAGTTAAAAAGGGGCGAGACTTTCGATCGGTCACATAACCGACGATCGGCTGCAGGACGGATGCCGTAAAATTCATGACCAATAGAATCATGCCAATTTGCGTAAAAGTAAGAGTAAGATTTTTTTCAAGAATAGGCAACAGGGCAGGAACGACGGCTTGCAGGGCATCATTCAATAAGTGTGCAAGGCTGATTGCGAACAACATCTTGTACACGGTAGGTGCCGTGTTGACAGTCGCAGTCGGAGCAGCATGTGCAGTAGGGGCACTCATCCAGTTCATCTCCGTTTGTATTTTTTCCTTACTCTAGCATTAGTCAAGTCAATCGTCATCCATGTATTTGTGCCATATGTTAGCTATACATAAAGGGGAGAGCTGTAATTGTATGACCAGGTAGGTGAAACCGAGAGTGTTGTCGAAAAAGAAGGGAAGGTTCAGCAAGAATCATAGAAGGTGTCCACATCCTTATCACCAGCATAGATGAGCTTGAAATGCTGTGCGGGCAAACTCTGCACTCCTTTAACGATGTCGAGCTATCTGTCCAACAATTGATTGAGCAAGGGGTTCGTCAAATCATCGTAAATTGTGGCGAGGCAGGACTTTGCATGTCCGGGCATACACAGCCCCCTTTTTGGCTATCCGCTCCAGCACTTCCGCTCAGGGAAAAAACAAAGGACGCGTTTATTGCTGGGATTATCTATGCACAGAACAAGACAATATCGCTGACCGATCAAGCTACCTATGGAGTGGCCCTAGCAGAGCCGAGCCTCGGCAACTCCTCCACTTACGACCTGGAAAAATATCGAGAACAGCGAGATGAATGTGCCAAAAAGCTGCTCAAGATCGGCTACAAGGAATAAAAATCGCTTCGATCGTACCCCCGCTCCTCCATCGACATTTCGGTGGGGGAGTTCGTGTTAGAGGAACATTTTTCTACAAATGAAGACAATGATGTGGTACAATACCGGAGTCAGAGTTTTACCAACAGAAGAAAAAATTAGTGCTTCCTGTCGAGTGGCACGATTACCTATTGTCTGTGCGTTCCTATGATTAGTTGATAAAGCGTGCGTGAACAAGGAGACTGATACAGATGCGTCAAGCGACTACAAAAACACGCGCTTCCGCTGCCCGAACGAAAAAAACGGGTCGAAGTCGAAAAATTCGTAGATGGATATTTGCTTTAAGCTTGTTTACATTGCTGCTGGTCGGAGGCGTGGCCGGCGCTGTTTATTGGAAAATTGATGATGCTCTCAATACGGTAACCAAACCAAATGATAATTTTTCCTCACCTGTTTCCCAAGTTACAAATACTTCGTATGAGCCCTCCAAACCAATGTCGTTCGTCATTTTAGGCTCAGATAATCGCGTAGAGACAGGCTCTATGAATACAGACGTCATGATTGTCGCTGTAGCAAACCCGGAGACCAAAAAAGTTACGATGGTGTCGATTCCACGTGACACTCGCGTAAAAATTCCAGGGTACCGCGATTATCACAAAATCAACTCCGTTTTTGCGAATGGGGAGGCAGAGCGTCGCAAGGCAGAGCGAAACAACCAGATTCCTACGGAGGACGGAATTTCCCTGACCAAGAAGACGCTCAATGAGATTCTGGGAATTCCCATCGATCATTACGTAGCGATTGATTTTGACGGCTTTAAGGCAGTTATTGATGAACTGGGCGGTGTGGAGGTAAACGTTGATCGCAAACTGGTTTACGATGATCCGACAGATGACACGCACATTAATTTGAGCCCAGGACTTCAGGTTCTAAACGGTGAACAAGCATTGGGCTATGTGCGTCATCGCCACGATAACCGGGGAACCAAGTACTACTCCAGTGACTTTGACCGCAACCGTCGCCAGCAGGAAGTAATCAAGGCGATTGTGGACAAGGCGGGATCTTTGGAAGGGTTGACCAAGGTATTCACCGTCATGGACGTAGGTGCCAAACACATACATACAGATTTCTCTAAAGACCAGATCAAGGGCTTGGCCTATGATTTCAAAGGATTTAATTCCTCTACGGTCACTACCCTGGAAAACGGTGCCTACTGGAGCGGCGGCTATACCTACCTCGAAAAAGATAAGCTCGAGTCGGTCCGCAGTTCGCTGCAAGCCGAAATGGGCGTCTCAGGAAGCATAGTGGCCCAAATGAACAATTCGCCTATCCTAGGGAAGAGCGAAGAGGCTGTCGCGGCTTCCTCGAGCAATTCATCAAAGAAGTCGACTACGAAAACGCAAGCGGCCTCCAAGCCGAAAAATACGACTGAGGAGCCAAAAGAAGAAGCACCACCGACACCACCAGCAGCTCCTGAGGACAGTGATGAGAATCAGGTGGCACCACCAGATGTAGATGTTCCTGAACAGCAGGAAGAGTATGTGCCTGAAGGACAGACGCCCCCTGCTCAAACAGAGCCATCCCCAACTCCAGGGAACGTGTTGCCTCCACCAGACATTATTTCGCCAGTGGGCCAAGATGTAACACAAATACCTGCACCGAATCAACCGAACACACAGACAGACACCCGTTTCTAATCAGCGGGTGTTTTTTTGCATACAAGAAAATATGCAAAGCAGAGGTTTAGAAAACACCAAAGACGTGATACAATAATAATATATCGATAAGACAGATAAGTCTGATAATGATTCATTTGACTGGAGGGATTAGGATGATGATTTTTTTAGTAAATCTGTTCCTGGTGATAGCCTTTGTTTACCTCATCAGTCGCCAGCATAATGAAGAATTCGTGTACGATGAAGATTTCTTTCTCCAGAATCCCTCAGCCCTCGAAGAGTATCAGCAAATGCCGATCGATTTCCAACACGCCTTTTTCCGCAAGCACAAAGAGTGGATCAAGGAAAAATATATGCGGGGAGAAAGCTACATCCTGGGATACTGTCCAAACAAGGAAGTACGTCGTGCGTGGTTGTCAGAATTCATGAATGAAAAAAATATCAAAAATACACCAACCCCTTCCTAAAGGGGTTTTTCTCTGTCTTGAATGTCATGTATACTTTTGACAGGACGATAGAAGAGAGGCGAATCTCGTACATGCTGCAATATATCACAGAACAAATCAATGAATTTCTCTCCGGGCATGGCTTGATTACAGATGTGGTCTTGCGCTCTGAGCGATCCTTGATCGAGGATGAGGAAACAAGAGAAATTGCCCTTACTTTTATGGAGCGAGAAGCAGAAGGCTACCCGATTGCTACGATTCATCTGTTCTTGCTACCAGACGAAAACAGCTGTGAAGTGGAAGTCGAGATCGAGAGTTCGCTCGTACCTACGGACGCAGAACTCCATCGTGTATGGAACCAGGCCAGGGAAGTGGTGGCGGAAATTGCGCTAACCGAAAAAAGAAGGTATTTGGAGGCCGGCCAGCAGGCAGAGGCAGCGATCATACTGGATTACCATTTTATTGTGGAGATGCCCCAAACCGAGGAGGAAGAGGCGGAATTGTCCGATAGGCTCCTACGCTTTTCCGCAGATCTTGGAAAGCTGGTCAGGCTGGCGAAGTGAGAATACGGAAAAGGCCCAGAGAATCGTTCTGGGTCTTTTTCGCGTGCCAGAAGGAATTTCATCACGAACAGAGAAAAAGAATAACCATTAATGAATGAGTATTCATTCGGGAGGTAGGGAGGTCATGGGGATGAGACTTTCTAGAGTGTTGGAGCCTATCCAGATCGGGTCGATGACACTGCGAAATCGCATCATGATGGGATCGATGCATGTGGGTTTTGAAAAGCAGGAAGATGGTGTAGAAAGATTGGCTGCCTTCTACGCTGAACGGGCGAGAGGAGAAGTTGGTCTGATCGTGACAGGGGGCGCGGCTGTTCGTCCGGAAGGCGGTATGGGAGACAAGTACTGCAATGTGTATTTGGATCAGCATATTACACCACTGATGCTGATTACGGATGCGGTCCATCAGGCAGGCGGAAAGATCGCACTGCAGCTGTTTCATTCCGGGCGTTATGCCCACAAGGAAGCAACAGGGTTGGATCCAGTGGCCCCTTCACCGCTACAGGCCCCGATCAACCGCTGGAAACCGCGTGAATTGCAGGCAGATGAAATCGAGATGACGATTCAAGCATTTGCAGATGGAGCTGTTCGTGCTAAAAAGGCGGGATTCGATGCCGTAGAGATCATGGGCTCCGAAGGCTATCTGATCAACCAGTTTTTATCCCCCGTGACCAATAAACGCGAGGACGAATGGGGAGGCGATTTCCAGCGCAGAGCACGCTTTGGAATAGAAGTGGCAAAGCGAGTACGACAGGCAGTTGGGTCAGATTTCCCAGTTATTTTTCGGATGTCTGGTCTGGATTTGATCCCGGAAAGCACGACGATGGAGGAGACCGTACAGTTCGCTGCGATGCTCCAAGAGGCTGGCATGGATGCGCTCAATGTGGGAATCGGCTGGCATGAATCCCAGGTCCCGACGATCGCGATGATGGTTCCTCGAGGAGCTTATGTCTGGGTAGCCCAACAGATAAAGCAGGGGGTAAGCATTCCTGTGATCGCCAGCAACCGCATCAATGATTTGCGTCAAGCAGAAGCTATTCTGGAGGACGATCGCTGTGATCTCGTCTCGATGGCGCGTCCACTGCTCGCAGATCCGTTGATTGTGCGCAAGAGCAGCGAGGGAAGATTTGATGAGGTCAATACCTGTATTGCTTGTAATCAAGCCTGCCTCGATCACATTTTTGACGGGAAAATCGCATCCTGTCTCGTCAATCCTGAAGTAGGACGGGAAAAGGAATGGGCACTTGCTCCTGCCACCAAGCTTAAGAAAGTAGCTGTTGTGGGAGCAGGTCCCGCGGGATTGGAAGCGGCACGTGTGCTGGCTGAGCGAGGACATCAGGTCGTGGTGCTGGAGAAACAGCATCAGATCGGTGGACAGCTGAATTACGCACGCCAGGTGCCGGGCAAGCAAGAATTCAATGAAACGCTGCGCTATTATCGCACGCAGCTGTCCAGGCTGAGAGTGGAAATAAGGCTGGGTATACAGGCTACGACCGCTATGCTGGAGGAGGAAGGCTTTGATGAGGTGGTAGTCGCCACTGGTGTGATCCCTCGCCGTCCAGAAATCCCTGGTATTGACCTACCTCATGTCGTGAGCTATGCACAAGTATTTGAAAAACAAGCCAAGGTAGGCAAGCGTGTCGCCATCGTAGGTGCAGGAGGAATCGCTTGTGATTTGTCCCATCTGCTGGTGCAGGACGAACCCATTTCACCGCAGGCAGCACAATATTTGATGGAATATCGGATTCTGGATGCCAAATCTATGCATCGGATGCAGCAGAGCGGACGTAAGGTCTTCATGCTGCGTCGCGGAAAGCATGTCGGAACCGGCCTCGGAAAGACAACGCGCTGGGCTGTTCTGGCCAACCTGAAGCGTCACGGCGTGGAAATGATGACGCAGATTGACTATCGAGAAATCACCCCACAAGGAGTAGTGATCACGCAAGGCGATGCGGAGCAGTTGATTGCAGCGGACACGGTGGTGATTGCCGCAGGAGCTACCTCCAATGACCAGCTGTTCCATGAGCTGAACGGACGAATCCCGGTTCATGTGATCGGTGGGGCGAAAGAAGCGGGAGAATTGGACGCCAAACGAGCGATTCTGGAAGGTTCGGCAATCGGGCGTGCCATTTGACCGGGGACGAGAGGGCTAAATGGGAGGGTGTCATTTTTTGATATCTTTTGTCGAAAGACTTTTCATCTTCCTTTGATTCTTGCAAAATAAGAGGTATACGGTTCAAAAATATTTGATTGGGGGCACTCGCCTTGATGAATCATAATGGCATACTTTTAGGGAAGCGCCACTTCCTGTACTCGTCTGCTCCAGTGGTAGAGGTGGAAGGCTGGACGTTTACGATTGCCCCGGGATTTAAAATCATTGCAGGCGGTAGCGCAAATCCTTTGCAAACATTAATCAGCATTTATCGTGAAAGTGAAAAGGTAGCACAATTGTACCTAAACCATAGACGGTGCGATTCGGATGTGACGGTGCATGCTGTTTCCAGCGATTTGCTGCTTGAGATTGCACCAGCAACGCGTAGGGTTTGTGTAGAGGAAAAGCTGTAAGGCACCCTGACAGGGGTGCTTTTTTTCATCGGTACAATATGGACAGGCTCTATTGATCGTTTACCGGATGACAGCCATAATGAGAAAAAAAGCAAAAGTGAGGGCGAAGCGAATGAAATTGACGGAGTGGAAGGTAGGCCATTTACAACTGACATGGTTGCTTGGTGGTCTGACGCAATTAGATGGTGGGGCGATGTTTGGGGTAGTGCCGAAGGCTCTTTGGAGCAAGCGCTATCCTGCTAACGAATTGAACCAGATTCCATTGCGCGCTGACCCGATATTGATCGAAGCAGCGGGGAAAAGAATGTTGATTGAGTCAGGTATGGGCAATGGACGCTTGACCGAGAAGCAAAAACGAAATTTTGGTCTGATCGAGGAGTCTCATGTCGTCGCGTCCTTGGCTTCCAAGGGGCTGACTCCCGATGATATCGATATCGTCATCATGACGCACATGCACTACGATCATAGTAATGGTTTGGTCACCTGGAAGGACGAGACATTGGTTTCGACGTTCCCGAACGCCGTCATATACGTGCAGGAGCAGGAATGGGCCGAAATGAGAGAGCCTAACATCCGATCCCGCAATACATATTGGGAAGAAAACTGGCGCCCTATCGAAGGGCAGGTACAAACCTATGGGGAAAGCCACGAGCTGCTCCCAGGGATTTCGCTGCATCATACCGGTGGTCACAGCCAGGGACATGCCATCGTCCGGATGGAGAGCGAAGGGCAGCTGATTCTGCATCTTGCGGATATCATGCCGACCCATGCACACCAGAATTCGCTTTGGGTCATGGCTTACGATGATTACCCGATGACTTCCATCTTCGCCAAGGAAAAATGGATCAAAGAGGGAATCCAGCAAGGAGCTTGGTTTACCTTTTACCACGACAACGTCTATCGTGCAGTAAAATGGAATGAGCAAGGCGAATTGATTGACCAGATAAATATTTAACATTCCAAAAAATTTGAATGCTGATTGACGAAACCCATTCTCCTCACTACAATGAGTAAAATGTAGAGCATCTGTTCTGCACAGCTTTTCCAGCAGAACAGTTGTGAGGAGAGATTCCATGAGTAAGATAAAAGAGAAGCTTCAGGAGTTTCATCCGATCGTGTGGTCGCTTGTGGTCGGCACCGTTTTTGTCAGGGCAGCGAGCTCTATGAGCATGCCGTTTTTGTTTTTATACCTTTCCAATCAAACCGACATGGATTTGGCGACGATCGGCCTTTTGATCGGAGCAGGGGCCTTGGCTGGCACGGTAGGGGGATTTATCGCGGGAACGCTGTCTGACCGGATCGGGCGCAGAAGGGTGATGATTGGGGCGCTCTACGTCTGGACGTTCGTCTTCGTCGGATTTGCCTTGACGAAAAATCCTTTGCTGCTGCTGTTGTTCAACATGGCAGGAGGGCTCTGTCGTTCGTTCTATGAGCCTGTCTCACAAGCGCTGATGGCAGATGTCACACCACCCGAAAAACGGTATCGCGTCTTTGGACTGCGTTACACGGCGATCAATGTCGGTGTGGCAGTCGGGCCGATCGCGGGGGCTGTTTTAGCCAAGACCTCTGTCGCTTTGCCGTTCCTGATCACGGCGGTTATTTACCTGATTTACGTGATTAGTCTGCAAAGCTTGCTGAATCGATTCGGGATCAAGAAAATCGAAGGGCAGAAGAAAGAACAGATTACGTTTGGTCATGCATTCCGTGTAGTCGTACAGGACAAGGCTTTTCGCTTTTACATGATCGCTGGGGTGCTGGGTGCCATCGGCTACTCCCAGATGTCTACGACACTCGCCAAGTTTGTTGAGATGAGCGTTCCCAATGGTGTTGAGTTATTCGCTATCCTGATGAGTGTCAATGCCATCGTGGTGGTGCTGCTCCAGATGCCGCTGACAACCTGGGCAGAAAAAAAGACGCCCCTCACCGCTATTGTAGTGGGGAACGTCATGTACGCCTTGGGTGATATCGGATTTGCCTTCGCAGGTACCTGGTTGATCTTTGTCATCGCGATGGTCTTGTTTACCTTCGGAGAGATCCTCACCTTCACATCAGGGGATGTACTGATCGACCGGATGGCTCCGGAAGCCATGAGAGGCAGCTACTACGGTGCCAAGAGCTTCAGCAATCTGGGTCAGTTCATCGGTCCTTGGTTGGGGGGCTTGCTGCTCGCATCCTATGGAGGAACGGCGCTTTTCCTCGTCGTGGCGGCTTTCTCTCTGATAAGCAGTGCTTTCAACTGGGCAGGTCAGCGGGCTTATCTGATCAGTACCGGCAAATCCATCAATTACTCGAGAAGCGAATCACTGTAAGGCTTGCAGGATTCGCTCTGCAATACGAGCGTACCCGGCAGCATTGGGGTGGAAGTGGTCCGTGTACAAATACTGGTCTTCCTTGTTCTGAAACAGATCGTAGGTAGGCACGACCAAGACCTGGGCATAATCTGCTGCGATTTCGGCGGCTGCATGATTCCAATCTAGTACGGGTCGGATGGTTTCGCCAGCTGCTTCCGTATTTCCAAACGGGTTGTATAAAGAAGTATAGACGATCGGCGCTTTATCATTTAACGTGCGAATTTGCCTCAATATTTCCTTGTAATTGGCCGTCAGCCCTTCGGTAGCTGCGGTCAATTTTTCTTGTTCCATCATATAAAGACCGCCTGTTTGCTTGAACAGATCATTGCCGCCGATGGTAAACAGGATCAGATCAGCCTCTTTGATCAGGGTTTTTACTTGTTCCTGAGACAGCTGCTTGATCAATTCAGGAGATTCTTGTCCGTTGATGGCCAGATTGGTAAAGGTGATCGGCTGATTGTTCTTTTTTTCCAGTGCTTGCCGTACCAGGCCGACATAGCCTTGTCCGTTGGCATCTCCTGCACCCCGTGTAAGAGAATCGCCCAATGCAACGACCTTTTGTACCCCTTCAGTTGAAATAGGCGCGGTTGGTTTTGCAGACTGTGAAGGTGGCGTGGCTTGGGATGGGGCCAATTGCTGTGGATTGATCGCAAGGACGAAGCCCGTCGCCAACAGCAAGAATGAAATCAACGAAAAAAAACCAGCCGTACGCCAAAGAAGTTGGCCAGAAGAGCGCATCGGGTAACCTCCTGTTTACGTATTTCGTAAAATTGCGTGGTATAATGTGGATGGACATCTTATAGGTAGTGTACCACAATCAGGCTGCCTCTGTCAGAGGACGGAGAGCATGCACAAGGATAGGAGGACACGCGTTGACCGATACAGTTCTATCCGTTAAACACTTACATAAGAAAATGGGGAACAAGCCCATTATTCACGATATTACCTTTGACGTTTTTGCGGGAGAGGTGTTCGGATTCCTAGGTCCCAATGGAGCTGGGAAGACCACGACGATCCGCATGCTCGTAGGCTTGGCCGCAGCGGACGGAGGAGAGATACGCATCGGGGGCATCTCCATCCGTGATCAGTTTCCTAAGGCTATCGCTCAAGTAGGCTGTATCGTGGAAAACCCTGAGCTGTACAAATTTTTGACGGGGCGAGAAAATCTGGAGCAGTTTGCCCGAATGAGTGGCGGGATCTCGCCGGAACGCATCGAGGAAATCGTACGCTTCGTCGATCTGGAGAGAGCGATAGACGATAAAGTCAAAACCTATTCACTCGGAATGCGTCAAAGACTGGGTATCGCGCAGGCTTTGCTGCACAACCCCAAGATTTTGATACTGGACGAACCGACGAATGGACTGGATCCGGCTGGTATTCGGGAGCTGCGTCAGTTCATCCGTCGACTGGCGGAAGAAGAGGGACTCGCTGTATTCATCTCCAGCCATCTGTTAAGTGAAATCGAAATGATGTGTGACCGTGTGGCTATTATCAGCCAGGGACGCGTCATATCAGTCGGACTGGTCGAGGAGCTGATGGCTCAATTCGCGGATCAGGTAGACTGGACGATCGACCCGAACTTCATCAGCAAAGGAATGGAGATTCTGCGGGGCTTGCCTGTTGTCTCGGAGGTATGGCAAATCAATGAAGAACGTCTGAAGTGCAAAATGAACGTGGAGCGCGTGAGTGAAGTGAATCAAGCGCTGGTCAAAGCGGGGATACTGGTCAGCGGGATTGCGACCAAAACGGTTTCCTTGGAGGATCTGTTCCTGACTCTGACGGAAGGAGGTGGGGCAGATGAACCAAAGCATGCTGGGACTCGTGCAAAATGAGACGGTCAAACTGCTTCGCCGCCGCAGATTCCTGGTTGTGGTTCTGATTCTAGCGATCCTGATTCCAATCTTTACCTATGCACAGTATCGTTCGGTGATGACAGCACAGGAGCGCATGGGCACTACCGATTGGCGGCCATTGCTGACTCAGCAGATCGTAGACATGCAAAATCGTTTGGCATCAAGCCGTCTGCCGGACGAGTGGCGTGACCTGATCAAAGTGCGCATTCAACAGCAGCAATACTATCTGGATCATGACATCAATCCGATGGCGCCGGGTGGCCCTACGTTTGCACGAGGCTTCATGGATCAGGCGATTACGATGTTTTTGCCCATGATCATCGTCGTACTGGCAGTAGACATCGTCTCCGCTGAATTCAGCGAGGGCACGATCAAGCTGCTCCTGACGCGCCCGGTGCGACGCTGGAAGGTATTGACCAGCAAATACATTACGATGGTCCTGTTCACCTCTTTGACGGTGCTCATGACTCTGTTCTTGGCATACCTGATCTCGGGAATTGTCTTTGGCTACTCTGGCTGGAACCTGCCAATCCTGACCGGCTTCCAAGTCGAGGGTAGCGAGCTGAATACAGCAGGCGTGTTTATGCTTCCGCAGTGGCAATTTTTGTTGATGCAATACGGACTTGGATGGTTTGTCTGTGTCGTCGTAGGGACTGTGACCTTTATGGTTTCCGTGCTTGTGCGCAGTGCAGCTGCGGGGATGGGGATCATGATGGCTGCTCTCATCAGTGGTATGATTCTGACACAGATGGCATCCTCCTGGGAGGCCTCGAAGTACCTGTTCATTGTCAATCTGGAGCTGACGGACTATTTGAATGGCAACCTGCCGCCCATCACCGGAATGACCCTTTCATTCTCCTTGACGGTGCTTACGGTCTGGGCAGTGGCATCCTTGATCGTGGCTTACACAGCTTTCGTCCGCCGAGACGTGACTTCTTAAGTAAAAGTAAAAGATGCGTGACTTTTTCCTTCCTCACTCGTAAACAAAGAGAGCACAAAAATTGACAACGAGAGGGGAGCAAGCCGTTTTTATGGATCTGCTTTGGAAGTGGGCTACGGTATTCGGCACGAGCATGCTGGAGCTTTGGGCAGCTATTCCGATTGGTTTTGTCCTGCAATTATCGCCGGTAGAAACTGCGATTCTGAGTGCAGCTGGCGCTATTGTCAGTGGGGCCATCGTCATCTATCTGGGCGGGTCGCTTCGGGAATGGCTGCTCAAGCGAATCGAGAAAAAAGAGAGTAGAAAAGGCCGAATGGCTCGAATCTGGGAGAAGTACGGTGTGATCGGCTTGGGCTTCCTGTCGCCTTTGCTGACAGGTGCTCCACTGGGAGCAGCGATCGGGATTTCCCTGGGGGCACCGACAGGGAAACTCATGATTTGGATGGCAGTCGGCATCGTCATCTGGAGTGTGATTTTGACTGCTGCCGTTGCCTTTGGTCTATTGAGTTTCATGAACGGGGTGCCGTCATAAGCAACAAAAAAACGGTCATCGTTTTTTACAGAAAAAAGGACACCATCTGCTGCAATCCGAGAGCAGATCGTGTCCTTTCACTATTTCAAGAGCACTATGGTTTCCACGTAATCTTCTTAGCTACGTCCATCAATCCTTCCAAGGAGATGCCATGTGCAGTCATCACGACGTAGAGAGATTGATCTCCAGACACTGCGTTGAAATGAACAGCGTGCTGAGTGGTTTGTTCGGACTGTTTTTCGAAGGATACACCAATCGCCTGTTCGTTGTTTACCGAGAACAACTGCGTTGCAGTAAAGGTGCCGGGGATGGATAAGCTGCGCTTGGCGCTGCCATTCCGTGTGACCTCTACTTTGATCCAGCTTGTAGTGTTCTGATATTCAGCCATGACTTGCGCTACCTTTTGACTAGTTTCGGACTCATAGCGAATGGAAATTCCGCTGAGCGCAATGCCATCCGGCAGCTCGGAGAATACAGGGACAGGCATATCAGATGCTTGTACCGCTGTCTCAACATCCGTAAAGGTAGAGAGTGTGATCGGTGTAGATTCTGCTTCAGGTGCTGGCGGACCTACCACGGTACTCTTGTTGTCGGCTGCGTCCATCATCATCGCACCCATTTCTTCCTCAGGCGCCACAGTGAGCGCGTACACAGGAGCTTTCATCACGGCTGCTGCTACACTCATCTCAGGAAATGGCTCCTCGGCAACCGATGCAGCTGTATTTACTTCCTCCGTAACAGGAGGCTGATCTTTTTTGGCTGCCTGGTCAACTACCGGTTTGGATGAAGAATTTCTAGCGACGATCGGCGGACGGCTCTCTTTGGTCACCGTTCGGGCTGTATCTGCAGCCAACAAGTGATTCGTATTAGCCGCTGGTTCCGGATTTTCTGTATTTTTCACTTCCGGCTCCGTAGCCGCAATCCCATAAGGTATGGCCTGTTGTTCATTTACTGTGGCCGTCTGCGGCTCTGCTACACCGGAAGTGGAAGCAGGCTGTTCGCTCGCCATTTCAGGAGATGCCGTACGTGCAGCTGGACTTGCCGCTGGCTGCTGTGCTGTTGCCATCTCTGCATGATTTGGAGCATCTTGCTGGTTGCTGGCCGCTTCAAAGGCAGTTTCCACCATCGGATTTTGCATCTGCTGATATCCAACAACACCGACGGCGATCAGTACGGCAGCGGCACTTGCCCAGCCGAGTGAAGAAAAGCCTTTGAAGCGTTGTTTGCCTTTCTTCGTCACGGCAGGTGCGGCATTTTGAAGCGGAATCGTCGCGGCGTGCGGGGGTACACCTTGCTCGGAGGTCTGGTAGATCGCTTGCATGATCCTCTCTTCCAGGTTCGCAGGCGGTAACGGAACCTCTTTCAAGAACTGCACCTCCTCGTCTTGAGTCTGTGATTCGATCCATGCGATGCACGCTTCACAGGTTTCAATATGCGAAAGCAATTCGCTGTCGGTATTTGTTAGCCAAGTACTTCTAAATGCCTGGCAGTTCATGTACGAGCCCCCCTTCCTTGCGGGTTAACAATTTGGCTAGTTCTTGGCGAGCACGCAAATAGCGAACACGGGCTGTAGACTCGGCAATGCCGAGAAGTGAAGCAATTTTTTCAAACGGATATTCATGCGTACAACGAAGCACGATCACCTCGCGATAGGAGTCTGACAAAAGGGCGAATGCTTCTTCAATCTCTCGTCGCTGTTCCTTGTTCATTAACGACTCTTGTGGAGATTCATCTCTAGTCTGTGAAGGGACATAGGCCAATTGTTCGTCTGAATCATGGAATTTGCGACGGCGCAGGAAGTCGATGCTTTTGTTGCGTGCCAGCGTATGCAGCCAGGAAGAAAACTGACTGTCACCACGGAAGGTTGATAGCTTTTCATACGCTTTGACAAACACTTCCTGTGTGAGATCTTCCGCATCAGTACGGTTATTCACCATTTTGTAGATAAACACGTAGATCATGTGCTGGTATCGCTGAATCAAGTCACGATACCGCTCGATGTCCCCTTGAAGAATCCGTTGAATGATTTCGGCGTCGGATTGCATTGAATCTCCGGCCTCCCTTCCCTCTATGAGACGCTGTGTTCTACGAAACGTTTCAAACCAGCGTTTCCATTTCTATAATTTCATATGGATATCCTTGCTCTGCGAGAAAAAGCTGACGATGAAGCGAGAATTCCTGCTCCCTGGTATTACGGGTTACCAATGTATAAAAGTGAGCGACATTGGCTTCAGACTTCGGGCGTAGAATGCGTCCCAGTCGCTGGGCTTCTTCTTGTCTGGAACCAAACGTGCCAGAGATCTGGATGGCTACATTGGCATCAGGCAGGTCGACAGCGAAGTTGGCCACCTTGGATACGATGAGTCGCTTGATTTGCCCATTTTTAAACTGTTCGTAAAGAATGGCTCTCTCTTTTTCGGGAACCTTGCCGGTAATCAGAGGCAGCCCGAGTGCTTCCGCCATCTCTACCAATTGGTCAAGGTATTGTCCGATGATCAAGACGCGATCATCCGCATGTTGATCAAGCAAGCGGCGGACTACTTCCAGCTTGCGCGGGTTTTCTGCCGCGAGACGAAATTTCTGGCGAGCTGTTGCATGCGCATAGGCTTCACGCCATTTGGTTTCAAATGGAAGGCGAATCTCTCTGCAATGAGCTTCGGCAATCCAACCTTTATTTTCCAATTCCTTCCACGGTACCTCGTATTTCTTGGGGCCGATCAAGGTGAAGACATCTTCTTCCCGACCGTCTTCGCGTACCAGTGTAGCTGTGAGACCCAGACGACGAGTCGCCTGAATGCCAGAGGTAACGCGGAAAATGGGAGCGGGCAGCATGTGCACCTCATCGTAGATAATCAGTCCCCAGTCGCGCTCGGAAAAGAGTGCCATGTGCGGAAATTCGTCCTCTGCGTGAGGACGGTATGTCAAAATCTGATAGGTTGCTACCGTGATCGGTTTTACTTCCTTGCGTTCACCAGTGTATTCCCCAATGAGCGAAGGATCAAGCCCTGTTTTATCCTTTATTTCCGCAATCCACTGACGTACGGAGGTCGCATTGGTCGTGAGGATCAGGGTTGCTGTCTGAAATTGTGTGATGGCACCCAGTCCAATAATGGTTTTTCCAGCACCGCATGGAAGAACGAGCACACCGCTGCCACCTGTAGCCCGGCCCTCTGCATAAAAAGCGTCTACAGCCTCCTGTTGATATGAACGAAGCGAGAAGGGCTTCCCGCTTGAGGTCGTGGCACGCAAGCTGACTGGACACGGTTCCCCTGGATTGTAGCCAGCCAGGTCTTGCACCGGAAATCCGAGTCTGATCAGTTCCTGCTTGATTAAACCACGATAAAAAGGTTTGACTGCATACCGATCGTCCGCTTGTTGCTCTACCAGCATTTGGCGAATCGCTTTATATCCCGTCAATTCTTGCAGCAGCAATGGATCATCACTGGCAAGCAGCAGCTCATCTCCTGATTTTTCCAATCGAATCAGGCCAAAGCGCCGCATCGTTTCCTCGATTTCCTTAATAATGGTAGGAGGTACACCATACTTACTATACGTGCTAAGGGCCCCTGTTACCTGCTCCGGGAGACAACCGCTTGCTGCGGCATTCCATAGAGAAAGCGGGGTGATCCGATACGTATGGATGTACTCCGGACTTTTGATCAGTTCGGCAAAGCTTGAGATCGCATGCTTTGCTTCCTCATAAGCAGGATGCTGTGCTTCTAGCAAAATCGTACGATCGCTTTGCACGATCATGGGCAGGTCAGGACGGTAAGACATGAGACTCACCTCATACGAAACAAATAAAAGACAGATTGACTCAGAATCATGGTAACACAATCGGGAAAAGAAAGAAAAACAGAGCGGTAACATTTGTCCCAGGGTGGGAAACAATAACCCAAAGTCCCAAAACGGTCATGACCGTTTTGTTTGACCGCAAGCGGTCATATTCACTTTTATGAAAAACGTCGAGACGTTTTTCACAGAAGGACGGTGTAGAAGATGGAATGGTCGGGGACATTGTTCAATCTGTTCATGGTCTTGCTGCTCGTACTGCTCAACGGTTTTTTCGTAGCGACCGAATTCGCGATCGTCAAGGTGCGAGAATCCCGAATCGCCCAGCTGGTAGCAGAAGGAGAGAGTCGTGCGCGCAGCGTCGAGAAGGTCATCCAAAATCTGGATGCGTATTTGTCTGCATGCCAATTGGGGATCACGCTGGCATCGCTTGGCTTGGGCTGGTTGGGTGAGCCGGCAGTTGCGCATTTGCTGCATCCCGTCTTCCGATATTTCGAGCTGAACGAGACACTGGTGGGGAGCATTTCCTTTATACTTGCGTTTTCCGTCATTACGTTTTTACATATTGTCCTGGGCGAGCTCGCTCCCAAAACGTTTGCGATTCAGCGCACAGAATGGGTCGCGATGGCCGTAGCGAGACCCATCCAGATTTTCCACAAGGTCATGTATCCGTTCATTACATTCCTGAACTGGTCGGCTTTTCGTTTTCTGGCGCTTTTTCATATCTCAATGGAGCCGCATCAGGAGGCACATACGGAGGAAGAGATTCGCATTCTCGTCAACGAAAGCCACAAAAGCGGCTTGATCGATCAAACAGAGCTGATGCTGGTGGACAACATATTCGACTTTTCGGAGACGATGGCCAGGGAAATCATGGTGCCCCGGACGGATATGGTCGTCATCGATCTGCATGACTCGTATGAGGAAAATGTAAGACTGGTGCAGACGGGGCGATACACACGGTATCCTGTCGTGGAGGGAGATAAGGATCACGTTGTGGGAAGTCTGCATATCAAGGATTTGCTGACAGGTATCTTGCAGGGCGAACATCAAGCGATCGAACGGTTGATGAGGCCCGTGCTCAGCGTCCCGCAGACGATATCCATCAGTCGGCTGTTGACCATGCTGCAAAAACAGCGGGGACAGCTGGCGATCATCATCGATGAGTACGGTGGAACCGCGGGTCTGGTCACTTTGGAAGATATAATGGAAGAAATTGTGGGAGATATCCAGGATGAATTTGACGATGAGCGTCCAGAGGTCGAACAGACAGATGACGTGTTGTCGTTCGATGGCCGAATGCTGCTCGAAGAAGTCAGCGATTACCTGGATATCGAGCTGGAGTCGCATGAAGTGGATACGTTGGCAGGCTGGATCTACATGCAGATCGATCATCCTCCACAGGTCGGCGACACCATCAGAGAAAGGAATTACGTCTTTGTGGTAGAGGAAGTGGATCATTATCGCATTACAAGAGTGCAGGTCAAAAGGATCGGGAATTCAAAAGTGGAAGAGCAGGGAGAAAGGTAAGAGGCTACCTATATCAGTCGGTATTATGTACGTATAAAATAAATACTGTTAATTATACGTGAGCATATGCTTAATTGACCAATTTTTCCTGATCTACATAGGTGTTAGGAACGAAAGAAAGTTTGCAAAAAATCTTTTCAAACAGGGATTGTGTGCTATAATGAAACAAAGTTTTTAAATAGAGTAGAGACTAGCAGAGCTTAGAGGAGGAAGAAGAGATGAGAAGAGCAGGAAGTTTTGTAATGGCAGCATTGCTGTCGCTGGCACTAGCAGCATGTGGGGCAGGATCCAATGGTGGTTCCCAGTCAGCAGCGGCACCAAGCACCGGAACAACCGAGGCGCCCGCAGCAGCGGAGCAAACGGTTAAGCTGGGATTGACCCAATTTGTCGAGCATCCGGCACTGGATAGCATCCGTCAGGGAATTTTGGATGGCTTGAAGGATGCAGGCTATGAAGATGGCAAGAACCTTGCTGTCGATTATCAAAACGCACACGCTGATATGAATAATACAGTTACGATCGCCCAGAAGTATGCAGGTGATCAAAAAGATATCGTGATCGCGATAGCTACACCGTCCGCACAAGCTGCGGCCAAAGCGATTACAGACAAACCCGTTGTTTTCAGTGCCGTTACAGACCCATTGTCCGCTCAATTGGTCAGCAGTCTGGAAACGCCAGATGGCAATGTAACCGGAACATCGGACAAGGTTTCCATGGAACAGCAGCTGGAGCTGATCAAAACGTTCCTGCCAGAGCTGAAAAAGCTGGGCGTCATCTATACGACCTCTGAAGTAAACGCTGAGGTTCAAGTAAAAGATCTGGAAGAAGCAACCAGCAAGGCAGGGGTAGAGCTTGTCAAGGCAGGCACCTCCCAAATGTCCGAGATTCAGCTGGCTGCCCAAGGAATGGTCGGCAATGTTGACGCGATCTTTATTCCAATCGACAACTCCGTCGTTTCCGCTTTCGAAGCGGTATTGAGTGTAGCAGAACAGAACAAGATTCCTGTCTTTGCATCCGATACTGACACTGTAAAACGCGGTGCAGTCGCTACGTACGGGATTGATTACTACCAGATGGGAAAACAAACCGGTGAAATGGCAGCGCGTGTCTTGAAAGGACAAACGATTGGGCAAACACCTGTAGAAGTTTCCAAGACTGCCGATCTGTACATCAACGAAACGGCAGCAGAAAAATTTGGTCTCCCTGTCACGGAAGCACTCAAACAACAAGCGAAAGAAATCATCAAGTAAAGAAGAGAGCCTCGTGCTCTCTTTTTTTTACATCTTTTAAAATTGTTTTTATCATGATACGATTAATTAAATTTGAGAAGTGGGGGTTTTAGAAACATGTTAAAACAGAGAAAGAAATCGATGGCTGCTGTAGGGCGCTTTTTTATTCCTTTGTTGCTTTTGTCCGTTACCGCATGTGGACAGCAAAGCGGCGCACCAGCGAACAGTGAACCGCAAGCGCCAGCAGCTACGACACCAGCACCAGCTCAGGAAGACAAAAAATTGACGATTGGGATTTCTCAATTTGTAGAACATCCAGCTTTGGATGCTGCACGAGAAGGATTTATCTCACAAATGGCGAAAAATGGTTTTGAGGCGGACAAGCAGGTTGTCTTTGACCACAAGTCTGCTCAAGCGAGCATGGACACGGCAATCTCTATCGCTCAAAAGTTTGAAGCCGACAAGGTGGATCTGATCCTGGCGATTGCGACACCAACTGCACAAGCTGCTGTTCAGACAAGTAAGGATATTCCGATTGTTTTCACAGCCGTGACTGATCCCGTAGAAGCGGGCCTGGTTGCAGCGATGGATAAACCGGGTGCAAACGTTACCGGAACATCCGATATGAACCCGGTAGAAGAGCAGTTGAAGCTTATTAAGGAAATCAATCCGAATGCCGCTTCCGTAGGGATTATCTACAGCTCCGGTGAAGTAAACTCAAAAGTACAGGTAGACGCAGCCAAGGCTGTAGCGGATAAAGTGGGACTGACGATCCAGGAAGCAGCGGTATCCAGTGCAACAGAAGTGAAGCAGGCTGCTGAATCGATGATTGGAAAGGTAGACGCGTTCTACATCCCAACAGACAACCTGGTCGTATCCTCCATCGCGGCTGTACTGAGTGTAGCGGAAGATCAAAAAATTCCGGTCATCGCTGGTGAAGAAAACTCCGTGAAGAGCGGTGCAATCGCAACCTACGGTATCGATTACACCAAATTGGGTGAACAAACAGCAGATATGGCTGCTAAAATCCTGAAAGGCGAAGCCAAACCAGGAGATATGGCTGTAGAGACACAAGCAGAAATGAAGCTCGTGATCAATAAAAAAGCAGCGGAAAAAATGGGTGTGACCCTTCCGCAAAGCATGCTCGACCGCGCTGGAGAAGTGGTAGAGCAATAATCGCAACAGGGGGACTTCTTCATGAATTTGGCATTAATGGGTGCAATCGAACAGGGCTTGTTGTTTGGGATTCTAGCCCTAGGCGTGTACCTGACCTTCCGCATCCTAAATGTACCTGACCTGACTGTAGACGGCAGTTTCGCCTTGGGTGGCGCGATGGCTGCCAAAATGATCATCGACGGCTACAATCCCTTTGTAGCGACGGCTGCGGCCTTTGTAGTCGGTTGTCTGGCTGGCGCCTTTACAGGAGTTTTGCACACCAAAGGGAAAGTGAACGCATTGCTCGCGGGGATTTTGACCATGATCGCCTTGTATTCCATCAACCTGCGTATCATGGGAAAAGCAAACCTGCCGCTCCTGCGTGAAGACACGCTGTTCACCTACACCAAGGATTTGGGCATCCCTAACCTCGTAGTGGGCGGGATCACATGGTTGACTGGAGCTGCGATGGTGTTCATCGTAGGAATCTTGATCCTCAAGCTGATTATTGACTGGTTCCTACATACGGACCTCGGTCTTGATTTGCGCGCGACAGGTGACAATCCGAAAATGATTCGCAGCTTTGGGGTCAATACAGATTCCACGACAATCATTGGTCTGGCGTTGTCCAATGGACTCGTTGCCGTCTCAGGTGCTTGGCTGGCCCAATATCAGGGCTTTGCCGATGTCGGTATGGGAATTGGGATGATTGTGATTGGTCTTGCCTCTGTCATTGTCGGAGAAGTCTTGTTTGGCAGCTCGTCTATCTTCCGGGTGACGCTCGCAGTGATTGGCGGTTCGATTGTCTATCGGTTAGTCATTGCATTGGCCCTGCAAGCGGGGCTGAACCCGTCAGACTTGAAGCTGATCACGGCGTTGATCGTCATTGTCGCACTCACCGTACCGACCATAGCCAAGGGCATCTTTAAAAAACAAGCGGTTCGTACGGTAAAGGGAGGTAGTGACCGTGCTTAACATCTCAGGTGTAAACAAGGTTTTCAATGCAGGTACTGTCAACGAAAAAATTGCCCTGAACAATGTGCGGCTGCAGGTGAAAAGCGGTGAATTCATCACGGTGATCGGAAGTAACGGTGCCGGGAAGTCAACGCTGATGAACATCATCTCTGGAGGCATGCTTCCGGATTCCGGCACGGTCACGATTGACGGCAAGAATGTGACTCGTCTGGGTGAGCATCAACGCGCCAACTTGATCGGACGTGTGTTCCAGGATCCGATGGCGGGTACGGCACCCAATATGACGATTGAAGAAAATCTGGCTATTGCCCTCGCGCGCGGCAAAAAGCGCACACTGGGCTTTGGTGTGAACAACCAGAAGCGTGAGCTGTTTCGCGAACAATTGAAGCTTTTGGATCAGGGGCTGGAAAATCGCTTGAAAACCAAAGTAGGTTTTCTCTCTGGCGGTCAGCGTCAAGCGCTCAGTCTCCTGATGGCGACATTTACCGAGCCCAAGATCCTCTTGCTTGACGAACATACTGCGGCACTTGACCCAAAACGAGCGCAGCTGATCGTCGATTTGACAGAAAAAATCGTGGAACGTCACAAGCTGACTACGATTATGGTCACGCATAACATGGATCAGGCACTCAATATGGGAAATCGCTTGCTGATGCTCCATGATGGTGGGATCATCCTCGATATCCCGGATGAGAAGAAACGGACCATGAAAGCGCAGGATCTGCTCAAAGCCTTCGAGGCGGCGCGTGGCGGCGAAGCATTTAGTGAAGACCGTTTTTTGCTGACGTAAGTAAAGGCAAGATCGCTCAGCCTTCCTGTTCAAGCGGGAAGGCTGTTTCTTTTTTACTCAGGTACAGATGCATGGCCCCACCCCCGATGAGCAGGATGACTGCGACGATGGAAAACAGGACAGTACCGTTGTATTGGATCAAGACCAGGCTCCCCAAGAAAGGACCACACATGCGAGAGATGTCCCAATGGGTACCGGTAATGGCATAATACCGTCCTCGCATCGAAGGCGGTGCGATTCGGGATACATACGTCAACAGATGAGTCAGACCGATACTTTCTCCCAGCACGAATAAAATTTGAAGTGCAATCAAGAAAGGGACATGATCCAGAAATGCATAGCCCAGCGCAACCCCGACAAAACAAAGGTACGAGCCAGTGATTAATAGACGGGGAGGCAGATGCTGCGTCCATCGGATCAGCAGAAATTCAAAGAGAAGCAATAGCGTGCCTTTCACAGCAGCCAGTGTAGCGAGTGTTTGCAGGTACTGTGGGAGTGTGTCCTTAAGATGCAGCTGCAGGTTGGTTTCGGTCTGCGCGTAAAACAGACTGATAGGCAAAGAGAGCAGCATGATCGCGATCGCAGGTCGATAAGCGTGCAGCGAAAGAGACAAGGGAGAGCGAGTCCGAGGTGTATCGCTTTCCATAGCTACAGTCGGCTGCTCGGAATGGGGAACCTTCCACCAGACAGCGAGTGTATACAGCAACAAAGAAGCTGCCGTCAATAAAAAGGCAAGCGCAGGATTCTGCTGATAAATGAGGACCCCTACCAGGGGGCCAATGGCAGCACCAATACTACTGGACGTGTTTAGCAGGGCAAAAGCAGAAGAAAGCTGTTTGGCCGGGATCGTGTCAGCCAGCATGGCTCTGCTGGCAGGAATGAAGAACGAGCGTCCAGCGCCGTTGACGACATAGAGCAAGGCGAAAACCAGCATCGAGTCAGCCCAAGCCATTCCCAGCATGGCAAAGCCTTGCATAAGCAGAGAGACGAGCATGACAGTCTTGCGGCGGTAACGGTCTGTCACTCCTCCGGCAAAGAGGGTAATCAAAATCTCACTGAATGGCTGCAATCCGATGATCAGCATCGTCATGAAGATCGAGCTGCCGATGTTTTCGCTGAGGTACAAGACGAGGAAGGGAGCAATCATCGTACTGGACAAGGTGGTAAGGGTTTCGCCAAACAAGCGGACCCACAGCAGTGGCGGATACGCTGCAAACATTGTTCTGAGACGTGATGGTAGATTGATCATCTGTAAGGTCCTTTCTGTTCGTGATGGACGAACGGTGTTTTGTAGAATTGTACGTTGGCAAACCCAGGAGAAAAAGCGTACGATTAGGCTTACAAAATGTTCACCTTTTATCATCAATAGAAAGAGCGAGAAGACTCCGCCAGAAGTTTAGACGGAGCCGTGAGAGAATGGACGGTGTGCACGATGCAATTGTTGGAACAATACATTCGATTATGTACAGGCTACCCGCATAATAAATACGGCAGCCCTGTGGACATCTCACTGGCTGAGGTAGCAGAGATCCTGTGCTGCACACTTAGAAATGCGACACTGACATTGAAAAAAATGCAAGCGAAGGGCTGGCTCACCTGGCAGCCTGGAAGAGGCAGGGGGAACCGATCTGTTCTGATCTGCGCGATTCGTCCTGCTGATCTGGTTCTGTCCATCGCGAAGGAAGCAGTCCATCAAGGGGAGATTCGCGCGTCACGCGATTTGATCAGCCAGTACGAGGCGGGCATTCCCCAACTTGCAGAGGACTACGCCCGCTGGATGAGCAGTCATTTTGGCATCCATGCTGCCAGCGAAACCGGAAGAGTCGATATTTTGCGGCTGTTTATCGATAGGCCGTTTGATGGCTTGGACCCGATTCATGTCTTGCTGCGATCCCAGACACATATCGTGAAGCATGTGTTTGATACATTGGTTCGCTTTGACCCGCTCACAAAGAGAATCGAGCCGCATCTTGTATATGACTGGGAAACAAATTCGTCACGATGTGAATGGACCTTTTATTTGCGTAAAGGGGTGCTTTTCCACAACGGCAGCAAGCTGCGTGCGGAGGATGTCTGTTACACGCTGAATCGATTGAAAAAGGAGGCGTCATCGCATCGCTGGATGATGCAGACGGTTGAAACCGTGGAAGCACTCGGGGAGCATGTCGTCCGAATCAGACTGAATCGACCGAACGAATTGTTTCTGGATTTGCTCAGTAAAGAGTACATGTCGATTGTGTCGCGCGACTTTATGGAGCAGGCGAGCGGTTCGCTTGTCCAGATGCCAGTGGGAACAGGAGCTTTTCGACTGGTGCGAAACGACGACTCGATGCTGGCCCTGGAAGCATTTGAGCCGTATTTCAGAGGGAGACCGTTTATCGATCGGATTGAATTTTGGTGCGTACCAGTTATGCAGGCTGAGGAGAAGCAGATGGTCATGCCCGTGACCGAAGAAGATTCCCGTCTCATGGAAAGGGATTCGGCCTGGAAGAGTGTCGTGCGATTGGAAAAATGCTTTCAATACATCAGCTTCAATGCTGCCAAAGAAGGTCCATTGCGCAACGATGCTTTCCGCCGGAAAATCGCGTCACTGATCGATCCACAGAAGCTTTGCGAGGATTTGCAAGGTTCACGAGAGGGATTGGGGAGCTGGGGCTTTGGCTTCGCGTTTGAACACCAGCCTGAGGATTCGAAAGACGTGGCAATAGCCGCTCAATGGCGGGACAGCTCGTACGAGAGTGAAGTTTTAAAGCTGTACACGTATCCAGATATCGATCACATCGAGGATGCGGAATGGATCAAGGAGCGTTGTGCAAGCTACGGGATTGCGGTGGAGATCGTCTATGCTGTACCGGAGGAGCTGGCCAGACCCGAGGTCATGCAGCAAGCAGATATGGTGCTTGACAGTGCCAATGTTGACGAGCGAGAGGAAGCTTCTTTGCTGGAGCTTTGCTTTGCGAATACTCTGAGTATCACGCACCACATCAAGCCGTCAGACAAAGCGCATGTGACGCATCTGATTGCCCAGCTTCAGCAAGAAACATCCGTGCAAGAGCGCAAGCAGAAAGTGAAGGGGATTATCCAGGAATTGATCGAGCACCAGGTGTTTGTTCCGCTTTATCACAATCGAGTCGATATGCTGGCGCACCCGCGTCTTGCCCATGTTCACCTGGACGCGTACGGCTGGATTGATTTCTCGAGACTGATTTTCCGCCATTAGCAAAAAAATGTCATACAATAATATGAAACCGCTTTCTTGTTTGTGCGTATAATAGTAGTAAGAAGGTTTTCTGAAGATGAAAGAGAAGTTCTATTGATGAGCAGGTGTCCGGGGAGGAAGAGTATATTGTATACCAAAACAGAAAAAGAAAAACATATATCGTTTGCATCCATTCGCTTGATGATTTGTGTGGGGCATGCTGACGGATACATTGGGAATAGAGAAATGAGCAGAATTCACGAGCTGGTGAATTCAGAGCATTTCACGCTGAAAGAACGGCAAATACTGATGGATGACATGGATTACCCGAAACGTCCAGAAGTCATATTAGAGGACATGGTGGATCTGACTCCGACCGAGAAGCTGGTCATGATGCGCAAGCTTTACCATATGGCCTTGATTGACCAAAGGCTTTCCTTACAGGAATCGGAAGCGATTCGGCGGATTGCCAGCATGATGGGGATTCCTGAGGAAAAGCAGCATCAGGTGGAAGAGTGGGTCAGGGTCGGCATCAAATGGCGCGAAAGCTGGAAGGATATCGTGGAAGAGTAGCAAGGGCCCCATACAACCTTGGGGTCCTTTTTTTCATCCGTGCACAGTAGCCATGCTTGAACTGTCTGAGGCAGCGGATGGATATGGTACAATAGGGGAAAGTTGGCTGTTGGCTATACACAGAGGAGGAATCCTGATTTGCGGATCTTAATTACGAACGACGATGGCATCGATGCATTGGGAATCAAAAGGCTGACTGAAGCATTGCTGACTCTGGAAGGCGCAGAACTTTACGTAGTGGCACCGGTGGAGGAGAAAAGCGGCGTGGGGCACGGTGTCACGTATCGCAGTGCCTTGTCGCCGGAAGAACGTGATTTTTATGGCCTGCCTGTGAAGGCCTGGGCAGTGAACGGAAACCCGGCAGATTGTGTAAAAGCGGCGTATCATTTGCTTTTTGAAGACGACCAAAAGCCGGACATCGTGTTTTCCGGCATCAATGTAGGAACCAATTTGGGACGTGACATTTACTATTCGGGAACGTGCAGCGGGGCGCGGGAAGCGGTTATTTTGGGCATTCCGGGCGTAGCTCTTTCCTATGACAACTGGGAAGACCAGGATAATTATGGCGATGTCGTGGAGATGATTCGACCACTCGTCCAATCGTTTGGTGAAAAGGCGATGAATAACGAGCTTCCACCTGAGGTTTTCTGGAACGTGAATATTCCGCACCTGCCGCTAAATGATGTAAAGGGCATTCTGCCAGCTTCGTTGTCCCTCAATCACTACGAAGACCGATACCATCAGGAAGCAGAAGGATACTTTTTGACCAGGACCTATCCAGACGGCATTCCGTTGGCTGAGCCGCAGGATTATCATTTGCTCAAGCATGGATACATTGCTGTCACGCCGATCCATATCGATGCGACGGACAAGGGACTGCTAAAGGCGATGGATGAATGGCCGCTGGTGAAAGAGTGGGGAAAGCGGGGGTAAGCCATGCAGGATGAGTTTTACCCAAAAATCAATCCCGATGCGACGATCGCATCTCCAGATGGGAGCACACAAGGGGAGGTCCTGGATCGACAGCGGTTTCGCGATTTGTACGAGCTGTCGGAAGCGCAGGGGCTACCCTATTTTGCAAGGCTGGATGCTGAAGGCCACGTCGAGCTGTTCCTCGTCTTTGAGAGCGTAGATGCGTTCAGCGAACAGACCAAGGATGCGGTATCCCTGGAATACAAAACGTATCAACAAAAGCTGCTTGCTGTCATTTGGACCTTGTCAGACCCTTTGCAGCCGTTGGGCTTCCCACTGTCCTTTGACATTCAGAAGACAGAGGATCGCTATATGGCGCTGCAAATGCTGGAGCAGCCGCACACCTCGCTGCATTATCTGGCGTACGAGGAGGGGGCGCTCACCCATATTTACACGGAGGAGATCTATCTGTCTGCAGGAGAAGTGACACGGGTGCAGCAGATGATTCGCGCGTTGTACGAGGGTAAGGCAGATTCTCTTCCCGATGATGCGGCGGTGGAAGAGGAAGAGTCCAAAACCATTCCTGCGATTTGCTTACCTGATTCTGTGCTGCAAGAAACCGGGATCGCCTACGTCATTGATCAACATCAGCTCGGAGTGGAACGGGGAGAAGAGGCCGCCCACCATCTTTTGATGAGTACGGTACAGCAAGCGGTCTGGGTGATCAGGCGTCACTCTCGCAGTGAAGTGCGCGAAGCAGCGTTTACGGTATGGGCCGCTGAACGCATGGACATGATTTATCTGGTGGTGACACCAACGCTTGACGATTTGTTTGAGGTGGTTCACCAGTCTGATGAAGAGCTGAATCCATTTGCGCGCTTTATGATGATGCTGCCGGAGTTTGCGCAAAGCGAAGAGGTACATCCATTGCAGCTGGGGGCTTTTCCGATCCTTCGCTATGAAAGCGGCAGGCTGTATCATCTGGAGATCGATGCGCATACGCAAGAGCATCTCGCTCGTCTGTTTGAGAAGAGTGCGCGTGCAGGACAAAATCCATACTTTTTGGATCATGAATAGGTGATTGGCTCAGGTATTTTTTCATTCGAGAAAATAAGGGTTAATCAGTCATGTTTCAACAAAGGAAACGACAAGGCGGGTTTTGAAGTAAGTACATATGGAACAAACAACTGGGGAGAGGTGACGTACATGTACTCGGTTCAACCCTATTTCATTCAGACCCTTTCTGGATGCGCCCGTCGTTTTCAGGAAGAAGTGGAACAGCTGGCTGTCGCCCATGCCCTGACTATTGAAGGAGGCTTGCCTGCGCTGGAGCTCCATGTTCATCCGCAAGTGCAGGCTAAGCTGGAGTATAACCTGTGGGGCGAAGCCGGGGTGATTGCCATAAGAGGCAAGCTGAACCTCAGAGAGGAAGCCCTCTCACAACCACAGGAGATCTCGATGATGATGAAATTTTCTCTCTCCCACGATCCTGCGATGGACATGGAAGGGAAAAAGTTACGTGTAGAAGAGATTTTGCGGGGCGAGGCAGAGCTGTTCTGGAATATTCCGCCTGTCGGACACATCGGGCATGTCGAGCTGACCCTTCGCTTCCAAGAACAGCTGGGATCGGGCAGGATGGGGGTATACGTGCGTCACGTTCTGGGAATCTTAACCGGGAAGATGATGGCTGCCTAAAGCGGCGACGATGAGGATGAGGAGGGCTCTCCATCAATGGGGGGCTCTTTTGCGTCTCCTCGTGTACAGCCAGTTTTGGGAAGGAAGGGAGAAGGATAACATGCGCTTATTCGTAGCTTTGGACATACCGGAAGATGCCGCCGCGTACCTCACTGATGTACAACAACAGCTTCGTCAGGAAATACATGCGGATCGATGGCAGTCCCTGCAAAATCTCCACTTGACTCTTCATTTCCTGGGTGATGTGGAGGAGAGGCTGATTCCAGCGATCTGCGAGGATTTGGACATCGTAAGCGCGATTACGAAGCCGTTTCGACTGCGATTGGCAGAACTGGATGCGTTCCCGAATGCCTCCCGTCCACGCGTTCTCTGGCTTGGCTTGAGAGGGAACACGCAAGCGCTGAAACAGGTCCATCTGCTGCTTGGCAGGCGATTTGAGCTTCATGCCGGTCTCGATCATGATCGAAAGGCCTATAAGCCGCACATCACGTTGGCCAGAGGGCCGAAGACTACAGCAGAAGGATTGCCGCTCGATCGTTTGAATGAGCAGGTACTCGCTGAAGATCCTCCCCATTGGCAGGTCAATCAGGTGCATCTCTACCAATCGGAGCTGAAGCCGGAAGGTGCCGTCCATACCATCCTTCACACCAGTACCTTCGACAAGGATTACAGCATAGACCAGATGGAGCCCTGATGAAAAAATGAGTAACCTGCCTCGCGAAGAAGGGACTTTTTTCAGAAAAAAACAAGCGGTTGTTGAATACACTGAAAAGTAGGGATTATGGATAGCGTTCCAAAAGGCGGTGGAAAACGGATGGGTGAGTTTACAACCGGCATTCTTTATCCACGCAAATACGAACCGAAAGTACGAAACGCCTTATCCAAGACAGATCAGCCTCACTTCCACAGAAACGTCAATGGCGACTGGAATGCGTTTTTCCTGCAGGATGAATGGCTGGAAACCTCGAATACCGTATCGTTTTTGCTCAAGCTCTCGAAGCAGCCCATACCGTTGCTCTGGTTTCACGATGCAGAGGACAACGGCTGGGGCTTCCGCTTATTCGATGCCGGATATGAGGTGTCCTCGGGGACGATCAGCTATTCTTTGGACGTGGAGATGGCGGAGCTGGAATTTGCCCGACTCTATCCCCATGTGGACTTGCAGGAAGGGATTTCAGACAGCGACGACGTGCGGCAAAAGTATGAAGAAATATTGGATCGGGTGGTGCGTTCGGAGTTGTATCGGCGCGAGGTGGGCAAAGGAATTACTCGAATCAAGCCACAGTCCTTCAACCGGATTGTGGGGCCTAAGCAAGTCCAGCAGCTGCGGTCATTGTTCGATTTGCAGCTGCTGACGGATGTGGACGAAGAGACGGGTGCCTCCCTCTTATACGACTCTGTGGACCTGTTTAAAGAAATTCTAGGAATTGAAGAAATGGTGTGGGTCAATTTCGCCTATCTGGCGAGTGGAGGAAGAGAATAAGGCAGGAGAAAGCAAAAAACGGGCGGAATCAATCCGTCCGTTTTTGATTTATTGCTTTTTCCATTGTCCGAAGATTTCATCCACATCGAGAAGCATGATCAGCTTGTCGTTTAGACGGGCAATTCCCTGCAGGTACTTACCTTCGACACCCGCGATGATCGGTGGAGCCGGCTCGATCACATGCTTTGGAATGTTCATGACTTCAGATACCGCATCTACGACAATCCCCAAATCCAGTCCGTCCAATTGCAGATCGACGAAGCGGGTATCCTCGGTAATATCCAATGGGGCTAGTCCGAACATTTTTCGCAGGTTGATAATCGGCAAAATCCGTCCGCGCAAATCAATGACGCCTTCTACATGAACAGGAGATTTCGGAAAACGAGTCACAGGCAGGGGCTTGATGATTTCGCGTACCAGTGAAATGGGAAGGCCGTAGAATTCATCTCCCATTTTGAACAGGATGCTCTGGACGGTCTCCCGCTCCGCAGCCCAATCGATTCCGTTCGTCTGTCTTGTCATTTCCATTACTTAAGTCCCTCCCCGAAAGCACTATACAATCTATACCCACATTGTACCATGTACAAACCAATCGAAAAGAGGGTTATTTTTTGCTGTCGCTACTGCCAGGGAATGATGCCGAGGGAAACGAGCACGACCAGTCCCAGACTGACCCCAAAGCTGAGGAAGACGTTTTTACTCAAGGCCATGACACCGAGACAAACCAGACTCGCGACCAGCAGCACAGGCTGTATTACAAACTGTGAGTCCTGCACGAATAGCGAAGGGAAAATGAGAGCTGAAAAAATGCCTACAGGAATGTAAGTCAAGCCGTTTTTCATGCGCGGTGAAAGCCAATGACCGGGAAGGCGCAAAAAGACGCGTCGGGACAAATAGGTGATGATGCTCAAGATGACGTAGAGCAAGACCAAATTCATGCTGTTTCCACCGCCTTACCGGATTCCTCTGCCTGATTTTCTTCTTCCGTGCTTTTCGTTGGCATGAAATAGCCGATCCCGAAAGCGACGATGCCCGCGATCAGCAAATGCAGACCATTGGGCAGCAGCATGGCAAAGTAAGTAGCTAAAGCCCCGCAGAGCAGGAAAGTCACAATCCGGATGACTGACGTCAATTGATAGAAGGCAAGGGCCAAAAACATCGCGGTAAAGCTAAAGCCTAGCCCGAGCGAGGCAGGATCTGGAATCCACTTGCCAGCCACGGTGCCCAACCACGTTCCGAGAGCCCAACCGAGGTGCAAGGAGACACTCACGGCTAAAATGTAGGAGATCTGGCTTGGATGATGGCGAAATCGGTTCAGGGTGACCGCGTATTGTTCATCGGTCAGGTAAAAGGCAAGACCATTCACCTGAGCAGCCGTATAACGCTGATAGTATGGCGACATGGAAAGGCCCATCAAAAAATGGCGCGTGTTTAAGAGAAAGGTCGTGAGAATAATGGCCCACATGCTGGCTTGATCGGCAAGCATGGAGATGACGCTGAATTGAGCTGCCCCCGAATAGACGAATAAGGACATGGAGATGCTCTCCCAGGTGGATAGACCAGCCTGCAAGGACATCATGCCAAAGATCGCACCAAACATGATATAGCTGGCTGTGATCGGGAGCGCATCCCACAAGCCGATTCGAAAAGGAGAGCGAGACGGTTTGGACTGATTCATCGGGAATCCTCCTTTTGTTGATAAAGAACACGTGTAAGTATAGACATGCCGTGCAGGGTCCGCTCAGCTCCTTCGTGCGTAAAGCACAGGCGGATGTACGGCTGTTCAGCCTCACGGAGCAAAAACATATCCCCACAGGTAAAGGAAACGCCTGCCTCCATGCACCGCTCCATTAATTTCCGTGCTTTCATTCCTTCCGGCAAGGAAATCCAGAAGTAGAAGCCGCCAGCTGGCACTTCGTAATCGAGCCCCATGCTGCGCAGCGGACGCAGCTGAGATTCCATGAGACGGGCCTGTTCCGCATACAGGCGGGTGACCGTATCGAGATGCGGGCGAAGTGCTCCGTCACGCATATATTTGGCCAAGGCAAACTGACTAAGGGTTGACGTGCTGATTGTCAGCTCGCGCAATCGGGTAATGTACTGGATGATCGGGCTGCTTCCGGCAATCCATCCTATACGCAGACCGGGAAAAAGCAACTTTGAAAAAGTATTCAGGTAAATCACATTGCCCCATTGATCTAATTGCTTCAGGCTCGGGGGCGGTTCATGCTCCAAATGCAAATGCCGGTAAGCATCGTCCTCGACGATCGGAATGCCGTATTTTTCACTGATTGCGAGCAGCTGCCTGCGCCGTGCCAAAGTCAGGGTACGGCCAGTCGGATTGTGAAAAGTAGGCACCGTATAGATAAAGCGTGGGCGCGAGCGGGCGAGGATCCCCTCCAGCAAATCGACGCGCATGCCATCCTGATCGAGCGGCACCGCGATGATTTGCATGCCAAGGGATTGAAAGAGCTGTAGCGAGCCGAAATACGTAGGCATTTCCGTGACTATGCAATCACCCTGCCGAGCGAGCAGGGTCGCGATCAGATAAAGCCCTTCCTGCGACCCACTGGTGACGCATATCTGATCAGGAGAAGAGATCTGGGGGATACCCATCCACTCGACCAGTCGCTCGCGCAATTCGGGCAAGCCTTGCACAGAGGTAAAGAAGTATGATGAAGATCGTTTCGCTGCAGCTTCCACGTATTCCGTCAAACGGGATTGGACGAGCGTATATTTTCCTCCATCGCCATGCGCAAAATTGATCGTATGCGGATACTTGTCGGTGATGGACAAGATTTCTTCCATATGGGAAGGAGAGGGGTGGAGAAGGCTGCGTGTGCTCTGGCTCTTCCAATCCACTCTCGTCAAGGAGGGAGTGGGAGGCAAGGCTTCCACGTACCTGCCGCTGCCCATCTTTCCCGCGATCAATCCTTCCGCTTCCAGCTCAGAAAATGCCCGGACGATCGTGTTGCGACTGACTCCCAGCTGGACGGCCAGCTTTCGTTCAGGGGGTAAAAGGGAGCCAATCGGCAGTTCGCCGCTCAGGATTTTGTACCGAAGCTGATTGTAGACATGTGTATAGACCGGATTTCTCCCCATCGTACGGCTCCTTTATCCATTTTTCCCTTTGTCTCACTATACGGATATTATCTGAAAAATAAAAGAGCCAATTCACCAACGAAAAAGAGCCACTGTGCGACGAAAGATAAAAAACAGACTGACGATGATTGTACGTCAGTCTGTTGTCAGATTCAGCTGGGTAACGATGCTGGCTCTATGGTTCCTGAAGCTCTTTTAGCGATATGCCTTGCTCCAGAGCGAACTCAAAATCTTCCACATCATAAAATTGAACGGGTACCACATATTCCAGAATCCGATCCTGATAGTCCGGCTGATCTGTGATCAAGGGGACTTCAAAACGAATTGACGTTAGCAATAGCTGTGTCTCGACAGGATCAAATATTTCTCCCCACATGGCGTTGTCTTCACCATTGACAATCGTCAGGGTCACTCCGTTAGGAAATGTAAAGGGAACTTGCGACCAAGGAGCGATCAGTCCTTTTTCCAACCGCTTGCGATTGAAGGGGTCGGAAAAAAACTGGCTCATTTCCTGCATGACCTGGCGAACGTATTGATCGTCAGAAGCGAGCGGCATGATCGGTTCCTGGCTTAGCAGAAATTCGTCCAATTCATAGATTGTCGATGCGGGTATCAGATATTCTACCGGTTGCGACGGTGCCATCAGTTCTCCATAGATGGCGAGCATAATCGCTTCGATAACGAATTGTTTCGACATTCGACAACCCTCCTCCTACTCATCATACTGAAATTCTGATAGGACAACAAGCCTATACAGGCACCCGGCGTGCAAAGAATAGACAGGAAGGAATGAAAAAAGCCGAGACATGCCAGTCTCAGCTAAACAGGTACCCCTCTATTGGATTACAGCGTTCGGACAATCGTCAAGCTCATCCATTCCTTTTCGTACAGGTCGATTTCATAGGGAGTGGTGACGGGAGAGCCATCCATCTCCTGCAGGATACGGATCGTCGGGCGATTGACGGCCAACGGATTAACCTGAGAGACGACCCCGATTTGTCCCGTATTGAGCTGGACAGTTGAAGCGACTGGATAGATCG
This sequence comes from Brevibacillus sp. AY1, assembly GCF_029870785.1. NCBI lineage: Bacteria > Bacillati > Bacillota > Bacilli > Caryophanales > Paenibacillaceae > Brevibacillus > Brevibacillus sp. AY1. Next base: position 21,504 of record NZ_JAFLPN010000015.1, on the reverse strand, counting down.
CTACATGCTGCAAAAAGATCTTGAGCAATTCCAGGTCGAAATAGGAATTGCCGGCAGCAAACAAAAATTCCGTCGCATCACTCGGTGAAAAGCTTTTGCGGAAGGGGCGGGGGGAGACGAGTGCATCGTATACATCCGCGATGGCAACGATACGTGCGTACTCATGGATTTGCTCTCCAGCCAACTCCCGTGGATATCCGGAGCCGTCAAAGCGCTCGTGGTGCTGCAGCGCACAGTGCGCGGACACCAGCGCGATATTGTGCTGGCTGCGCAGGATGTTGAAACCTTCCTCGGTGTGATAGCGAACCCTTTGACGTTCTTCATCACTGAGTGTCGTCTGGCGGCTCCACAGTTCCTTGGGCACCTGTGTCATTCCAATATCAAACAGCAAAGCACCAACACCCAAATCCATCATCTGCTGCTGATTGTATCCCTTGGCCAGGCCTACGACCCCTGCCAGTACGGCAACATTCACAGAGTGATGGAAGAGGTAGCCATCGAGGACATGGAGATTGGTCAGATTCACCAAGACATCGCGTCGACCACTTAAGTCATTCATGATTTCGCGAAATACATTTTGAAAGGTATGACCAAAGTCAGTCATGGATGTCCGCCGTTTTACCTGTGGCTGATCTACCAGTGTTGTCATCGTTTTAAAGACCGTATCGACAGCTTCCTTCCGGGTTTCATCGCGAATCACGTCTTCCGGAATGATGTCTTCGGTATGCTTGTCCTGGATAAATAGCGTATCGATTCCCAAATGGACGAGTCGTTGAATATAGCGGTCGGTCAATTCCACTCCCTGTCCCAAAAGCACGTTTCCATTCTCAAGAAAAATGCTTTTGGCTACAACTTCTCCAGGCTTGACCGAGGTAATATGCACTTTTCTCACGATGAAAGCCTCAGTTCTTTTCCGAATTTTCATGCTATATGAACTGTTTTTAGTAGAAATATAGTACTAATATAGCATAGAAATGGGAAAGTTGTGGAAATAAGATCGTACGCCGAACAAATTACTGTTCCGCTGCCTGATTCGATCGGGAGAACCAGCGGAATGGATTGAGAGACCAACGTGGCTGGTGTTTGGCGAAGCGCTCCTTGCGGCGGGTCAGCCGCTGCTGCATCAAATCCATTTCGAAGGTGACGCGGCGCATCTCCAGGCGGAGGAATTCCTGCTTTTCTTCGATGTCCGCCATCTTCTCCAGGATCGTGGTCTGCGACTGATTCAGTGATCGCAGCTGCGTCAATTCGTGCTGAAACGCAACCAACGCTTCATGTACGGCATACTCCGCGTCTCTTAGCTTGCTCTGCGAGTCGAGTTGGTGGGAAGTCATCGCCACGGCCGTTTCTTCTGCTGCAGTAGGTTCTTCCGCCATAAGCAGCTCTTCTGGAATGTGACCTTCTTCAAACATCTGGCGTTGGATATCGCGCAGAGAGCTGTTTCCTTTATCTTTTCGTTCCTTTACTTCTTTTAGCAGGGCAAAGCCTGTTTCGCTGATCAGGTAGTGACCCTGCGGATTTTTCAAACGTTCCTTTGCCGGTACAAACAAGTCCAGCCAGTTACGCAGCGTACGTACATGAACATCAAGGCGATCAGCCACCTCTTTTGAAGCCATCCAAACTTGTACATCCATCCCGAATCACTCCTTTTTTTCCTCTCGTATTCCCGGTGGGCTCATTATAGCACCATTTTTTTCCGGGAAAGAGAGAATCGACAAAGGTTCTAAAAAGTAGTGTCTTTTCGCGGCTTTTGGACAGCTGCGCAGTTTTTGTCAGAAGAGGAGGTCAAACTCATATTGACCGGGACAGGCGCGTAGAATGGAAGGAATGCTGAAACGTCTGGAGCAGATGAGGAGAGGATTGGCGATGCAACCTGTCATCTGGATGGTCTTGCTGAGCGCGGCTGCGGCCAGCAGTATCGGCGGACTGGTATTATGTCTGAAAAACTGGTCCAAACAAGCCATGCTTGCGATGATCAGTACAGGGGCGGGCTTGTTGTTGGCGATCACTTTTCTGGATTTGATGCCGCATGTGCTGGCTGCCAACGGTGGGCAGCTGATGCCCTTTGTGCTGGTAGGGTTCGCATTGGTTTACGTACTGGAGATGTTCTCCAACACGGGGAAGGAACGCGGCTCGTTCGGTATGGTAGGAATCATGACCGGCTTTTTGATTCATGCCTTGGTAGAGGGCGTTTCCTTAATCACGAGTTTTCGCTTCGACTCCGATATCGGAGCTTCTGTGGTGCTTGCCATGCTTTTGCACAAGATTCCTGACGGGGTTGCCGTGGCATCACTCGTGCTGGCTGTCACCCATTCGCGAAGCAAGGCGTTTTGGAGTGCGACCTCTCTAGGGGTAGCCACGGTGGTTGGAGCATTAAGCATGGAGGCGGTCGTCAATATTTTTCCCGCCAATCTCTCACCGATCATGCTGGCGATTACGACAGGGATCTTCCTCTATCTTTCCGCCAGTCATCTGGTTCCGTATATACAACAGGCGCGAAAATACCAGCTAGGCCTCTATTTTTTTGGCGCGATCATCGCCTACATGATGCTGTCGCTCTATTTGCATGGGAGTCATCCGCATGCATAATCTTGTTCTTTGCTTGCCAATCTATAGGAAAAAGCAGGTGTCTTCTATAGAAAAGGAGCTGTAGCAGCGATGAAGCACGATCAAGAGACGAGGGGTACGCAGGAAGCTGCCCCAATACCGGAGGAGTTTCCCGCTGCTGGGACATCGCTGAATCCGGTTGGCGACGTCTGGGGTTTTAACGTCGTCGAGCTTTCGTTGGAGCCTGGAGATAGCGAATCATAGCGAGTGTGAGCCCCTGATCCTGCATTCTCTCTCGAAACTGTGGACGAGATCGGGTATAATGGCGGGAGTATGTGGAAAGGGGCGTATACATAATGAATAATTTGCTACAGGGAAAAAATATTGTCGTCATGGGCGTAGCCAACCACCGCAGCATTGCCTGGGGTATCGCTCAGTCCTTGCATCATGCAGGAGCTAATCTGATTTTTACCTATCAAGGTGATCGTTTACGTGAAAATGTAGCTGAGCTGGCAGCGAAGCTGGGCGGAGAATCTCTCCTGGTTAACTGCGATGTAACCAAGGATGAAGACGTGGAAGCAGCATTCGGCGTGATCAAGGAAAAGGTGGGCGTAATCCACGGTCTCGCACATTGCATTGCTTTCGCCAAAACGGAAGAGCTGGAAGGCGAATTCGTCAACACTTCTCGTGACGGCTATGCGCTGGCACAGGATATCAGTGCGTTCTCGCTGGTAGCGGTCGCACGTGCTGCACGTCCACTGATGACGGAAGGCGGCAGCATCGTGACCATGACCTACCTGGGTGGCGAGCGTGTCGTGCAGAACTACAATGTCATGGGTGTGGCAAAAGCCGCACTGGATGCTTCTGTACGCTATCTGGCAAACGATCTGGGCAAGGAAAATATCCGTGTCAATGCGATTTCCGCAGGTCCGATCCGCACCCTGGCTGCCAAAGGCATTCGCAACTTCAATGCGGTATTGAAAGAGATCGAAGAAAAAGCACCTTTGCGCCGTACCATTGATCAATCCGAGGTAGGCGATACAGCCCTGTTCCTGATGAGCCATCTGTCCAGAGGCATTACCGGTGAGATATTGCATGTAGACGCAGGCTACAGCATTATCGGCGGCTAGTATAAAAGGCTCCCTTCACACGCACACTAGGAAATAAATGTGTGTGGAAGGGAGCCTTTGTTCATGTATCTGCCGTTTATTTCCAATATGGAAGAGTTCATGATCTACATGGGAAGCGGTTTTCATTACCTACCGTCCCATTTCAGCGATGAAGCGGGAGGGGCGGGTCTTGCGCCCGAAGCGCTCGCGGGGGATACCGACGCTCAGACTGAGACGAGCACGGGTAATCGCCACGTATAGAAGTCTGCGTTCTTCTTCAAGTGCGGCGTGTCCCCCTTTTCGCAGCTCGTCCAACGTAAATTCATGGGGGAGGGCGCCTTCTACCAGATCGGGTAAAAACACGTGGTCGTACTCCAGACCTTTTGCCCGATGAATACTGAGAACGTGAACCGCCTCATCCGGGAGTGGCCGTTGTGTACGCCACTCTTTTTCCTGTTGGCTCATCTGGTCGATATAGCGTAAAAAGTCTGGGATCGTCGCATGTCGTTTGGCAGCGCTGACGATCTGCTGAAGCTCGTCACTCCAGCGTTCCCGGCCATTTTCCCGCTCCTTGGCACGTTTCTTCAAATAATCGCGCAGCTTGCCGTCCTCATAGATCAGCTCCAGTGCCTGTGCAGGTGGAGAGTGCCGACACGCCTCCAGAATTTCCTTAATCAACTGAAGATGCTTGCGTTGGAAAGGCTTCAGCTGTGGCAGTTGTGGGAGGACATGCAGGATCGGTACGTCTTCCAATATTGCCTGACTGCGCACTACATTCCACAGCTCAGAAGAAAGGTAGAGGGTGGGCAGGATTTCTTTTAGTGCATCCGTATCATCCGGGTTGATCGCAAGCCGCAGGTAATGGATGGTCCACCTGACAGTCTGCCTTTGATAGAAGGAATCCTCCTCCTGGGCGTAATGAAAAGCGATGCCAGCCTCACTCAACCGCTCCAGGATCGGGCGGGCAGACTCATTGGTACGAAACAGGATGGCGCAATCTCCGTGCGATACGCCCTGCTTATGGCGATGGGCAATCTCGTCGACGATGCGCGAAGCCTGTTCTTCCTCGTCGTCTGCTTCAAAAAGATAGGTTTCTCCTTCCTCGTGATGGAAGGAGCGGCATTCCTTTTCCCAGCGAGACCGATTGTTGCCGATCAGGGAATAGCTGAGGCTGACGATGGACGTATGGGAGCGGTAATTCACTTCCAGCGTAATCGTTTTTGCCTGTGGATAATCCTTGGTGAAGCCGAGAATATAATGCGGGTCGCTGCCGCGAAAGCCGTAAATGGACTGATCGTCGTCGCCGATCACACAGAGATTGTTATGTGGTGTGGCGAGGAGCTTGACCATCTCGTACTGGATGCGGTTGATATCCTGAAACTCATCGATCATGATGTGCGTAATCCGTTCCTGGTAGCGTTGCAAAAGAGCGGGATTTTCCTTGACCATTTCGTAGCAGCCGATCAGCATGTCGTCAAAGTCAAACCAGCCCAGCTTTTGCTTCGCTGACTCGTAGAGCGGGTAAAGCTGCTGCGCTTTCCGCTCCGTATCGTTGGCCGCTTCCCGATAGAGAGCTTCTTGCGGAAGGATGTACTCGTTTTTCCAGCGGCTGATGATTCCGAGTGCTTCGAGCATGTCATTTTCTTTCAGCGCAAGCAGTTCGTCATGTCCGATCAGAACGCCGCTTTCCCGGAGCATGCGCCACTTGTGCCACTCTTTTTTCAACAGGCGCTGCTGGTCCCAGCGCTCAGGCTGATGATGCAGCAGCATTCGGTAAAAGATGCTGTGAAAAGTACCGGCGACGAGCTCTCGGGCTTGTCTGGCGGGCAGTTCTCTGGCGATGCGTTGGCGGATCTCCTCTGCCGCTTTCGTCGTGAAGGTAACGACCATGATCTGCCGCGGTTCTACCCCTGTTTGCTGGATTAAATGGACGGTGCGGGATGTCATGACGCGTGTCTTTCCACTGCCAGCTCCGGCTAGAATCAAAAGCGGTCCGTCCGTCGTATGTACAGCACGTTCCTGATTGGGATGCAAGGGCGTATTTTGACGCTCCTCCACGATGTGCTGAATCGTTTTTTTCGGCGTTAGCTTTTTTCGAAAGATCGCGGGCTTGGGTGCAGGGGGAGGAGATGTGACGCTTCCTCCTATCGTACGTTTTTTGGGTATACGAAAAGAACCGATCATCGTGTCTTCATCTTCTGGCTGTTCTGTTCCTGCCGAAGAATCATTGGACGGGGAGGGAACAGCTGCTTCGGCTGCAGGTTCATCAAAGGCTAGAGTTGCTGCTGTCTCAGCCAGGGCAGGCATCCATTCGACTGCCGTCAGCTCGTCCTCTGCGGGGCAATCGATCCCCGATCGGTGTGTAAAATAAGGCTCAAAGCTGATCCCTGCGATCAAGGTCAGCGGTGAGGCACAGGCAGGACATGTCACCTTCCCCTGTCGGGCGACAAAGCGCCAGTGCGGTATGCGGTTGTAGGTCTCGGGCAGCAACAGGATAGGTTGGTTGTCGAGTAGGGCATGTTTCATCATGACAGGTCCATGTGCACCTCCTTATGTTGAGTAATCAAAGAAGAAGTGCCTCCTGGTGGCAGGAGACACTTGCCAACGATGTGTTGTTGTCAGGACTGGGCTTGCAGCAGCACCGTGTTTTCCGGAATGAGCGCTGTTTCGTCTTCGCCGACGTACGTGATCAGCACCCGGGTGATGCGGTGCTGCTGCCATTCACTTATCGTAAACAAATAGCGATGATACATGACCGATCTGCCATCGCCGACGGCTCCATTCAATTGATTGTATAGCCATCCGGCAATGGTGTCTACTTCGTTGGATATGACTTCAATGTCTATGTATTCGTTCAACAGAGTCAAAAGTGTTTTGCCGGAGACAGAGAGTTTATTGGGCGAGCAGACCTCGATTTCTGGCCGTTCATGCTCGTCAAATTCATCGCGGATCTCGCCGACCAGCTCCTCGAGAATGTCTTCCATCGTCAAGAGGCCTGCGGTGCCGCCGTATTCGTCGATGACGATGGCCAATTGCGTGCGTTGTCTTTGCATCAGACGCAGAACATGGCTGATCTCCATCGATTCTGGTATGGCAAGCAATGGTCGAAGCAGACTTTTCAGATTAGCATGACCTGCAGTTAGTCCAGCGAGATAAAAGTCTGACGCGTGGATGAAGCCAATCAGGCGATCCTTGTCTTCATGGGCCACTGGATAGCGGGAGTGGCGATAGGAGCGAATGACTTGCAGACTTTCCTCGTAGGTGAAATCGTCGTACAGGCAGACCATTTCGATGCGCGGAATCATGATTTCCCGGGCAAGGCGCTCGGAAAAGACAAAGACCTTGTCGACCAAGGCGAGCTCAGTCTGGTCGATGTGCCCGCTCTTGTGGCTCTGGTTGACGAGCAGGCGGATTTCTTCTTCCGTATGACCGTGTTCGTGATCGGCAGCGGGTTCGATTCCCAGTCTTCGCAACAGGAGATTGGCTGTTCCGTTCAGTAGTCGAATCACAGGGTAACTGATTGTATAGAAAAGCATCAACGGAGCAGCGACCCACAAGGATGTGCTTTCAGCCTTTTGAATGGCCATGGACTTGGGGGCAAGCTCTCCGAAGACGATGTGCAAGAACGTAATCAGGGCAAAAGCGAGGACCAAAGAGATGGGTCCTGTTAAATTAGCAGGGAGGTGCAGGAATGAGAGCAAGGGCTGCACGAAGTGGGCAATCGCAGGTTCACCAATCCAGCCGAGACCCAGCGAAGCGATCGTAATGCCAAGCTGGCAGGCGGAAAGATAGGTATCCAGCTGTCGAGTCACTTTTTGCGCATACTCAGCTCTGATGTTGTTCCCTTCATTTGCGAGTTGTGTGAGACGTGTTTGGCGAACTTTGACCAATGAGAACTCTGCTGCGACGAAAAAAGCGTTCAACAGAACAAGGAACACGACAAGCAGCAGATTCAGGGTTATTTCCCCTATCGGACTCTCCAAGCACAGCTCCAGCCTTCCATCTTGGGAAGCGTGGAGAACTCACCTCCGTAAGCAAGAATGTACTTACATTCTACGAGCAACATGAGTAAAACATTCTTCCTGACAAAGCACTCCTAGATCAGTATACCAACAGCTGAAACGATGCGTCAAAGCACTCCGACGTGTTTTCAAGTTCAGAAAAATCAGCTGGACATACCCGAACTTTTCCTTACATACACATGTACGAGTGTCAGTCGCAAGGAGTGGGGGGAAATGTACTGGCTGCAAAAGACGATTGCAATCCTGACAGGAAGCCTGTTAGTGGCGATCGGCGTCAATCTGTTTTTGGTCCCTCATCGGTTGATGGACGGGGGCATGATCGGTATCGGTCTATTAACGACGTACTACCTGCAACTGCCTGCCGGGCTGGTCATGATTGGCGTTAGCATCCCGGTTTTTTTGATTGTCTTCCTCTATGATCGGCGTCTTTTTTTTCACAGCTTCCACGGTATGCTGATCTCTTCCTTTTTTATAGATATTTTTTCGATGCTCAGACCGTACAATATCTGGTCCACTGCGAGTTCGGCGATCATCGGCGGAAGTCTGATCGGTACAGGGATCGGACTAATGCTGGCCTACAATACCAATACCGGTGGTACGGATCTGATGGCGCAATTTCTCGCTAGGCGATTCAAGCTGCCTGTAGCCCTGCTGATTCTGGCCATTGACGGGATTATCGTCGGCTTTTCTTTACAGGTGATCGGACTCGAACGAACGTTTTTTTCCTTGTTCACGATCATAGCGGTGGCGGCTACCACGCATATGTTCAGTGGACTCGGACGCCCTCTGCCCCCGTATACGGTCATTGGACCATTGGGTTCAGGGTTGCCGAAGCGTGTTGTCCTCATGGCATCGAAGGAAAAAACACGATGAGTCTTGTATGGGAAAGGGATGACGGAAAAAATGGAGAACATAAATAGGAAAACAAGGAAATGAGGAACGTAAGGTGTCTACCAATACCCCAGTTATGATTTCGGAGCGAGTCGGATACTTTCCCGGTCATGTGAATATCGGACTTGTTCTTGGGCACAGTGGCGCGATCCTGATTGATTCAGGGCTGGATACGCAAACCGCGAAAAAAATCAAGAAAGGGCTGGACGCCATCGCCCAGCCCTTGTGTGCTGTCATTCAAACACACGCCCATGCCGATCATTTTGGTGGCAACGCCTACTTGCTCGGTTGCTGGCCAACGGCACAGGTGTATGCACCGCCCCTGGAAGAGGCGATCATTCGTTACCCGATTCTGGAGCCAATCTACCTGAATATGGGTGCAGAACCGCTTGATGCCCTGCGCAACAAATTTCTCCTTGCCCAAGCTTCTCGGGTGGACCACCTCCTTCCCGTCGAGGGTGAAATGGAGATTGACGGTGTGAGCCTTTCCATCCTTTCTCTGCCGGGGCATAGCTGGCAGCAGGTTGGTGTGGTATGTGACGAGATTTGCTTTGCCGCCGACAGTTATTTGGGTGAAGGTGTATTGGAAAAGCATAAGCTGCCATTTTTGGTGGACGCGTATGAGACTTTACTCAGCATCGCCAAACTGATGGAGACCAGCTACAGGGGATACCTGCCGGGTCACGGAGCTTTCACCACCTCCGTCCAGGATGTACTGAACAAAAACAAAGAGTGGCATGAGCGCATCTACCGTTTGGTTGAAGAAATTCTGGATGTGGAATGCACCCTGGAAGATGCATTGGCACGGGTGTGCGATCGGTTGGAGATTCACATCGAAAACGCTTCCAATTATGTTTTGTTTCGAACGGCCTTGATGGGGTACCTGATCGGACTGAGCAAGGAGCAGAGAGTGACCTATCGATTTGTCTCAAACAAATGGCTGTGGAGCAGGACGGGCATGCTTCAGGATGGTGGAGAAGGCGAAGAGAGGTAATCGGCAATTTCCGCAAGCTTGTGTTCGGCTGCTTCGCGGACGGACTTCGGGATAAAGAAAAATTCCTCTGTGTCGATGCTCATGCTGAACTTTGCTTCGAGATAGGGATGACCCAATTTGACAGTTAGCTCTCCTTTACCTGTATTGGTGCTGGAAAAATTGGTGGGGATTCTGAGGAAGTAGCTGCTGCTGCTTGCGGAGTCATAAATGACGACATCATACGTGGGCATACTGTCGCCCCCTGATCGTTGAAAGCCCTGCTGCCTCAACATCTGGTCAACATAGGAGAGTGGCTGCACGACGCCGGTCAGGGTTTTGTTTTTTAACCGCATGGTCATCCTCCTTGGCTTTACCTTTGTAAATCGGGTTTGCTACCATCCTATGTAGCAGTATCCGTATTCAGACTTGAGAAAAAGAAAAGAAGGAGTGGATATCACGATGAATAAGCGCATGGATTTACATACCCATACGAAAGCATCAGACGGCACTTGTGAGCCTGCGGAAAACGTACGTCTGGCCAAGGAAGCAGGACTTGCTGGGCTGGCGATCACGGATCACGATACGGTCGCGGGAATTCCAGCGGCACTCGAAGCGGCCGTCGAGCTGGGGGTGGAAGTCATTCCCGGGGTAGAGGTCAGTTCGTCAGCACGTGGACAGGATATTCACGTACTCGGCTATTTTGTTCCGTATGAAGACGCGGCTTTTCAGGCAAGGCTAGTGGGGCTGCGCGAAACTCGGCATGAGCGACACAAGCTGTTAATCGCACGATTGCAGGAGCTGGGTATACCGATCACACTCGAAAAAGTTTACAGCAGAAAGCCAGGCACAGATAAAGATAAAAACATCGGACGGCCGCACATCGCAGAGGAGATGATGGAGCTGGGAGTGGTCAGCTCGATCGAGGAAGCCTTCGAGAAGTATTTGGGAAAAGGAGGAGCGGCCTATGTGAATCCACCGCGCATCACTCCGCAGGAAGCCATCACAATGATCAAGGGTGCAGGAGGAGTAGCTGTACTCGCACACCCCGGTCTTTACGAGGATGATGAGCTTGTCCGTGAGTTGATAGAATTTGGATTGGATGGCATCGAGGTGTTCCATCCGGATAATGATGCAGCGCAACGGGAGACGTACAGCAAGTGGGCGGAAGAGTTTGACCTGATCGTGACAGGCGGATCTGACTTTCACGGCTGGCGTGGCGAGGAGCCCTTTCATGCCATGCTCGGCTCCCATACAGTGGCTGTCGAGTCAGTGGAGCGGATGCGGGAGCTTGCGGACAAGCGCAGGTTGGGATAGGAGAATGATGAAAGGCACTCTAACGCTCGGAAAGAGCAAAAAGAGTGCCTTTTTCTATTACCTCGGGTCCAGTTTTTTTACCATCGCGATATGCTCAATACCGGCTTCGTCGAACACATCGCCATGAGGCTCGTATCCCAGTTTTTCATAGAAGCGCTGGGCATGTGTCTGGGCGTTTAGCTTCAGGGCTTGGAAGCCTTTCTTCTGGGCTGTTTCTTCCATGACCAGCATGATTTGACGACCCAGGCCTGTCCCACGCTCCGTCTTGTTGACAGCGACGCGTTCGATTTTGCCAACACCTGGCGCATAGGGGCGAAGGCGACTCGCTCCCACGGGTGCGTCATCTTTGTAGGCAACAAAATGGATGGTTTCGCTCCCAGCCTGGTCATGCTCATCGATTTCGAGATCAGCAGGAACCTCTTGTTCTTCGATAAATACGAGTTTTCGCACAGACATGGCATCGGCCATTTCCTGTTCGGATTGAACGGTTTGGATGCGGTAGGTTTGATTCATAGCAGACACGTCCTTTTTTTCGTGCAAAAGATCCCTCCCCGCATCACTTGCAGGGAGGGTCGTTTTGTGTGAATGGATGAGGAGATTACTTTTTTTTCAGAAGGAACGTCTGGTAAACACTCCAGATCCCGTCCTCCAGCTGATAGATCAGGTGGAAGCGATCCACTTCGGAGGTGAGGTCGAACTTCACCATGCTCAGTTGTCCGGTCACGTCACGCAGCTCATCGTCGGACAGGTCGCGCCCGATGGTCAGATGCGGAACGAATGCGTAGGTTTCCTTGTCGGAGACACATTGCTTCACGATCTTTTGGTGCAGCTCGGCAAATGGCTCTTTGTTTTGCAGAGCCAAATAAATCACGTTATTGGTCGGATGGAAGCTGGATACCCGGTGAAAGTTAGCGGTAAAAGGATCAGTGGAGGAGGCAACCTGCTCCAGATGCTCAACCAGCTTGGGTAGACTGGATTCGTCGAGATCAAATGCTTCTTTCAAACGAATATAGGGTGGAATCAACGCATACGCGGGGTCATATCGCTTCCGGTATGAATTGGCTACTTCCTGCACCTTGCTGGATGGAAAAACGACGATACTGTACAACATCGAGAACCACTCCTCCTTCACTCTCTATTGAGACTAACTAAGAAATAATTTTAACAGAAAATTCTTCATTTGTGTAATGTTATGCGTGGGTCCGTATATTCCTGTGGCAGCAGGGGAGACTGTGAATGTAAGGAGGTGGCGTAGCAGTTGCATGTAGCCATGATGATCACATTCATATTTCTAGTCTTGCTCCTACTGTCCGTGCTTACCTTCACGATTTTGTCGGTCATCCGCAAGGTAGAGTTCGAAGAGATGCTCGTAACGCCGGTAAAGGAAAAAGGTCCGCAAGAGGAACAGCAGCCACGGTAAGTTTACCCCAGAAGTGCTCGCAGCATACGAGGTAAATGAGTTTGCCAGTGGCCCCAAGTATGGTCACCCTCAAAGGTCTCAAAGGCCAGGGTGACCATTTTTGTTTGCAGGATGTCACGCAGCTCTTCGTTGGCCGTGACCAGATCAAGCGAGCCACGCGTGCTTTTCACAGCAGTCTCTTCTGTACCAATCTGCATATAGAGGGAGAGCGGTACGGAGATCGGGGTCTCGGCAATCCGTCTGTTCAGCTCAGCATCCATCGCAATGGACTGGCTGGCTACCTGTCCAAACGTATTCGGGTAGGCCAAGGCGGTAAACAAGGAAACGACTGCGCCAAGGGATACGCCTACCAATGTGCGTCCATTTCCAAGCGGATGCGTCGAGTAGTGCGTGTCCATGTAGCGGACGACCTCTTCTGCCAGGAAGCGGCGGTACGCGAGATGCTCGGCACCGTCCGGATGGTAGCGGGAAGTACGTTTTTCTTTATCTACAGGCAGAAAAACCGCGATGAGATCAGGCAGTTCTTTTTGCTGAATCATTTCGTCCAATATGGTTGCAAATTTGCCTAGGGACAAATAGTCCGCGCCATCCTGCACATAGAGAACAGGATAGGAGTAGAGCGGAGAGTAGCGTTCCGGTGTGTAGACGATCAATGTTTCCGGCGTTCCCAGATGCCGGCTGTGCACGACGATTTCCTCAAGAGCCACAACGATGTCCCTCCTTAGGGGTATTCTGGTCCATATTATACAGGAGAAGAGGGCGTTTCCATACTTTTGGATGTGCGTTTGCCCTTTCGGGCTGGTTGTTTGGGGGAAGTCAGGATGCTTAGCAGCACATGCGCTTCTTTTCCTTTTGTTCAAATTTGTCGCAATTTTACTACCGTATGATACTATGGTAATGAACGACTTCACAAGAATGGTTTGGAAGGGGTTGTCTCAACCATGAAAAAGCAGGTACACAGTATAGATGTTCGCAACGCTGCGCTCGCGCGCCTAGAGGAGCGGGGCGTATCGCTAAAGGATATTGCCGAGATCGTCTACGAGATGCAAGCTCCTTATCATCCACAGCTTACGCTGGATCATTGCATTGACAGCGTGAAGGCCGTGTTGGAAAAGCGGGAAATGCAGCACGCCATCCTGGTTGGCGTCGAATTGGATACACTGGCGGAGAAAGGCTTGCTGTCCGAGCCGCTCCAGACGATTATCGCGCAGGACGAAGGCTTGTTTGGCTGCGATGAGACCTTGGCTATTGGGTCAGTATTTGCTTACGGGAGTATCGCGGTGACGACCTTCGGTCATTTGGATAAGCATAAGATTGGGGTTATCAAGAAGCTGGATACGAAGCTGGCTGAGGATGGGAAGGTGCATACGTTCCTGGATGATTTGGTGGCTAGCGTGGCGGCTAATGCGTCCAGTCGGATGGCCCATCGGATGCGGGATGAGCAGGAAGCGGAAGCGGCGAGGGTAGAGGCTTTGGCGGAGTTGAAGGTCGAGGAGAAGGAAGATAGTGGGGAGCAGGTTGGGTAGTTGTAGGGTAGGATAGGATAGATAGGATGGTGGCAGCACTTGCGTGCTGAATGGTAGGGTGAGGGAGTCATTTTGCAGTGGGCTTCATGCAGGCGTTCGTGGGGAGTTTCGCGGGGGGCTTGGATGGGAGAACTGCAAGATGGCTCTTTTTCGCTGGGGGTGGGCAGGGAAGGTGGCTGCACTTGCGTGCAGATAGTTGGGGTGAGGGAGGTTTTTGGGTTGCGCTTTTGGTGGGAGTGAAAAATTTTACAGAAAATCGATTTTTCCTCTTGAAAATGAATTTACGATCATGTATAGTAATATTTGTGATCGACGTCCGGTGCGATTCGGGCCCTTAGCTCAGTTGGTCAGAGCGGTCGGCTCATAACCGATTGGTCGTAGGTTCGAGTCCTACAGGGCCCACCATTAAACGTAATGAGGGCGTTTGGTAAGTAAGATACATATTGACATGATCCGGTAGCTCAGTTGGGAGAGCACCATCTTGACAGGGTGGGGGTCGCTGGTTCGAACCCAGTCCGGATCACCATATATTGATATATCAAGGGTTTGAGCGTGATTACAACACTTTCTAAGTTAAGTGGTCGCACTTAGACACGTTTTCTATAAGGAAGCACACTTTCTTTCAGAATCAAAATCTGAAAAGGAGTGTGCTTTTTATGTTGTTAAAGTTTGCGATTAAGGATTTTAAGGACGATAGGGAGTATAAAAATTTATCCCCTAAAACCATCGAATCCTATATGTCAGCCCTTAATGAGTTTCAGGATTATTCCGGTAAACAAGAAATCGTGGATGTAAGTCACGTAACTCCGAACGCAGTTAAGAATTATCTAATGTATTGCCAAAAGGAACGAAACAACAATATCACCACTCGTAACAGTAAGTTGCATGTCCTAAAGATATTCTTTAACTATCTTGAAGAAATTGAAGTGATTACACAAAAGCAAAATCCAGCCAAAAAAATAGGTTATGGCAAAGAGGATATAAAGATTGAAGTATTTCAGGATCGGCATATCCAACAAATGCTAGGTTACTACAGACGGCTTAAGCAGCGTGAAAAATCATTCTTTGCTTATAGGGACTACACCATGATTGTATTTCTGCTTGGAACGGGAGTTCGGTTAGGTGAAATGGTCAATCTGTCATGGAATGAGGTTGATTTAAAGAACGGTACTATCATCGTCTTCGGTAAGAAACGTCAACAAAGTTCAATTCCGATTACTGAAAAATTAATCAAAGAACTATGTGAGTACAGGGTTTACTGTGAACAAACATTTGGAGAAATTCCACAGTATGTTTTTACTGACGTTGAGGGCAAAAAACTTACTGACAACGCAGTTAAATGTGTATTTAAACGATTGAAGGAGATCATGAACTTTTCTGATTGCCGACTGTCAGCCCATACTTTTCGGCACACATTTGCCCACAGGATGCTAATGAATGGGTGTGACGTGTTTACACTCCAAAAAATGCTTAGACATTCAAATATCGCCATGACACAACGGTACTTAGCCATTTGGGGCGTTGCCTTGGCTTCACAAAATGAAAAATTCAATCCGTTAAACTCCTTGGAGATTTAAAGGAGTGGACAAGCCCATGAATCTGTTACTCCTTTGGCAAGATGATACTTTACACGCTCAGTTGGAGTTGATCATGTTTAAACACATCACTTTAGTCAAAGAATTTTCAACAGCTTCTATTGAACGTAAACAGGAAATAATTGGAGAGATCGAGAAACTAAGACACCAACGACAATCACTGCTTGCTGAATAAAAACTAGGGAGGATAAAACTATGCTTAATAACATTCAAAATGTGGACGTTTATGGGAGATTGACAATTATCCTTAATCCATTGAATCAACAAATGCAAAATGAACTTGATACCATGCACCTAAACATGCCCAGTGTAATCAGCATCAAAGACACATCTGACAATATGCATCAATTAACAGTACATGACTATGATCTTGATTATTCTAAACCTGATGCAGTTAAATTTGAAATTAAAGTTTCAATCAAAATAGAATCTGGCGAATATTGCCCACTTGAAGCAGCAAATATACTGCTGAACGAAGCATACATGGACTTGGGTACTACTTTAACCCTTGAATCTTTAGGTGGAAATGAATACTCTTCATTGATTCAAAGTTTTGAAATCGAATGGGAAGTAGACAGCACACAACTTATATAATTACTATTAAGGGGCGGTCAATCCGCTTCTTTTTGGTTATGTTCCAATACGCTTGAACCAAAAAATTCTCTAACTTTTCCGTATTGCCTAACTGGAAGGTCGGGGAGAGCAAAGATAACTTTACTACCGTTTTGCTCAACAGTGTAGGGAATCCACAGTTTATTGAGTTCTTTTTTTATTTCAAGGGCATCGTTCCATTCTACTTCAAAGAAAAAAGTTTTGATCATTAACTATCGCTCCATCTTCAATTTCATAGTCAAAATAAAAACGCCTAATCAGGCGTTGTACGAAATCACTAACAATAAGTATTATTTTTAAAAAACAACAAAAAAACTCTTTACAAAGAAGAGGAAGGGATGATATATTCATATTGAATCACAAAAACGGAGGTGGTCATATTGATGCCATTATATCAAACTGAGTATAAATAAATTATACCTTGTTTCTCGAGTAAAGTCAATTTTTATTTCAAAAGTTAACCCTCGTTAAGAAGCAGCATTGTTAATCAGGTCATTAGTACAATAATTTAAACAGGGTGATGAAGAATGAAGAAGTTTAAATCAAAGATGAGAAGTATAAAACTAATCGGAGGTATGTTGTTTGACAATTTTCAAAGATTATGTGGTTGCGTACAAAAATGGCGATGCGAATGTTTTGGATCAATTAATTAAGTATGAATGGCGAAAAAGCCGCCAAATTCATCAATATAGAGCAGTCAAAGGGTTTAGGGATGCTGTCATCAACCATCATTTTAGAACAATGATGAATCGCTATAAGAATTTCAAAAGAGAGTATTATTGTCATGATGAATGGAGTAGAACTGATTGCGAACAATATTATATTGAGTTTTTTATCAAGGCACTTAACGAAGTAAAATTACTTAAAGAAGATGGAAGCGAATATAGTAATGGTGCATTACTCCAATTCGTGAAAAATAGTGTTCAATATGATCTGTATGATCTTTGGTTTAAACTGGAGGGACAGTATAAAATAGATTTAAACATTCCAGATGAGGAATTAACATTTGATAATCAGGGCCAAAGAGAATTCGTTTTACTTGACGGTTTCATACATGAAGACCACGAGCATTATAAAGAAGATGAGGAATATTGGTATTTCGATCTAAAATCTGTTATCGACTGGTCAGAGGGTTTTGGAAAGAACCATATTCGTGAATTCCTTGAAGTGGTAAATATTAAAGATCTTCTAAGGGATAAACCTAAATTACTAAATATGTACCTGAGTTTGATTGCGGAATATGAAAAAGATCGACCAATGGATGCGAACTCATACAGAGATATTGCAAAAGTGTTAGGAATACCGAAATCAACATATGCGGATCGTTTTAATCAACTCAAAGCAATTATCCAAAGAGAAATGGATAACTTATTTCAATATCAAGAGATTCGTTTTACTGCTCTTGAGAGAAAGATAATTGATTTCTTGGAAAAGTGGTACGTAATTCAAAGGTATGGTGGTATAAACTCTGATATTTGGCAATTTGCTATTGACGAATTACAGCAAGCATATAAAGATGAAAAAGATAATTTCCGACAATTACATATGAATCAATTGGAAACAAAGGAATCTATTTTTACAGTTTTATCTGATTTTATGAAAAAAGAATTTGCACTCATACATAAAATAATGACTAATCAACTTGATCACAATTCAATCGCACATAAAGAAAAGTTGGCGAATAACATATATAAATCTCTCGTTAAATATATTACTCGATCCAAAAAATCGGTTTATAAATATATGAAGTATGATTTGCAAAAAGCAGTTATTTGAGTATAATAAAATGTTGCAGCATTTCCCGGACAGTGATCAGTATATATAAGTAGAAGGGTATATACATGGTCATTTAAGTATACGGATCATAAACCTAATCAAATTCTAGTTTTATCGAGAGAAAGGTCATTTCCGATCTTTCTCTTTTTATTTTGCCTTGATATTAAAATTTTTTAACCCTGTAAAGGAGGTGATCTAATTTTGGATGGGAACGGCTTACCTATTGAAATGATTGTTTCTCAGGGCATCTTTGCCGTTCTGTTCGTCTGGCTCTTCCTAGATACTCGTAAAGAGTCCAAGCATAGGGAAACAAGATTGCTCGAACAAATCGACAAGCAAAACCAGGCACAGGACAGAATTGTTCAGGCAATTGAAGGTTTAGAAAAACAAGTAACCGCATTAACGAAAACATAAGGAGATGTTTCAATGGAAGAGAATCAGATTTTTACGCAAGAACAGGTTAATGAGATGTTGGCTACTGCTAAGAATGAATGGATTGAAAATGAACTAAATCCGATTCAAACAGAATTGACAAAGTATAAGCCAGCGGAGAAGTCCGATGCTGAAAAGGCACTTGAAGCCAAGCAAGCCGATCTCTGGCAAAAGGAAGTCACACTGACACTTAAATCAGAGGGACTTGACGCATTTGCCGAGTTTTTTAATGCCAATGATTCCGATGAACTAACTGCAAAGGTCAATAAATTCAAGTCAATCATCAACGACATGAATATTGATAACTCATATAAACCGAGCGATCATAAATCTACTGATAAATACAGCCAACATGAGAAAAGCAATAATGTTGTCGGTATGATTGAAACTAAATTAGCAAGTTTATTCAAGTAGTCATTCATTAAGTGGCTATTTTTATTATTTCAAAAATATAACATAGGAGATGGTTTTAAATGTTTAAATCCAACAATCTTACTGCAACTGAATCTATTAGTTTGGCGAAAGAAATTACTAAAATCGGTGTACAGGATACGCCTTTGGTATCTCTGCTTATGTCTAAAGGACGTACAGAAAAAGCCAATGGGACTGTACAAACTTGGAGAGAGCGCACACTTGACCAAACTGCTGACATTAGCGTTCCAGAAGGTAACGAGAACGTAACCTTTTATCAATCCGGTCGGGCAGAACTATCTAACGTTTTGGAGATTTTTGAAAAAGGTGTTAGCATTTCTGGTACTGCTAATGCTATTTCCGTAACTGGTCAAGGTAATATTTTCTCTGCCGAAGTTGCTGACCGTCTGATTGAACTTAAAGTCAACATGGAGAAAGCCGTTACAAAAGGTGTGAAAAATGACGGTTCCGCTACTCCATTCGTTCGGAAAATGCAAGGTCTTGAAGGTTGGGCTGATCCTGCTAACCTGATTACTGGTGCGACTATTGGTAAAATTACAGAAGCAGAAGTAAAAGCAACAGTAAAGAAACTCTGGGATCAAGGTCTGCCAACGGGTGAATATTTTGGATTGGTCAATGCTGATATGAAAGAACAGATTGATGCTTTGTATAAAGATTCTTACTCTTATGTAGCACAACAAAATGTTTTTGGTCTAATTGTTGATACTATTCGAACTAACTACGGTAATTTGAATCTGATTCTTTCCCGTCATGCGAGTGCTGACAAACTTACAGTATTTGATCCTAATTACTTGTCCCTTGCTTTCTTGCGTGAAGCCCAATTCGAGCCATTGAGTAAGGTAGGCGATTCAACTAGAGGCCATGTTGTTGCAGAAAGCACTTTGAAAGTTGCTTCTAAGAAGGCCGTTGCCGTGTACACGCTTAAAGCATAATTTCATACATACGTGGGGATAGGGCTTATTGGCTCTATCCTCTTTTCATTTAAACATATTTATCGGGAGGAAAACGATAATGACAGAGAGAGAGTATTGGATGCTTAAACGTAAACAAAAACGTATTCGTTTAATCCAAATTGCTAATTACATTGGCTGCTCACAGAGTTTATTGTCCAGATGGGAATGTAACACATGTGAACTATCGCCATATAAATTAGAGAAATATAAGTATTTCATTGAGTCATACAAAAATAAATCGGAGGTGAATGTTGTGGAAGATAAAACATGACGCTTCCCTAGTGTACTGGATATATCAGGACACTAGGGTTTTTATTATGGGAGGAAATAAAGATTTACATAGATAGTCCGTTGTAGAAAATTGTCAAAAAGCAATTTTAAGAGTACATAATTGATAGTCAGGTACACATATGGAAGTGAAGGTTTTCTTTCACAACCATGTAGATGAAACAAGAATTGAAACAAAAGTATCCAATTTGGTGCGCTGATCAAGAGTTTGGGAAGTTTGATACCGTTCTTGGTGATGATATTGATACTTTGCTTGGTTGTTCCCTGCTTAAAGCTATCAAAGGATACAACATCAACTGGTTTTATGATTTTAACGATATGTACGGCATTAATTTAACCAATTGCAAAGAGCCAATTGGCGTAGATATGGCATTGGTCAAACACAAATGTTGGGATAATCATTTAACAATGATGCACGCAAGCGACTACTTTAATCCGCAATCAGCAAACATCAATAACATTAAAAAGAATCATCGGGGACAGTATGGTAATAAATATGCTGGTTCAACATTACTTCAAATTTGGTCTTACTATGACATACCGCTTCCACAATCAGACCGTGGTAAAGCAATATTACTTGCGGTGGATGTTGCTTTTAAAGGCCATTATAGTAAACGATTCAATTACATACATAATCATTATCTGAGAGAACTAGGTTTTGAAGAATTAATTGACGTACTTAATCGTCATACTATGGATGAGATGTATAAAGTCATCTATGCGTATAATCTGCATGGGAAAATTAGAATCAATGGAAATGGAAAGCTTCAAACCAACATTAACCTTGCCGAGCTGCAAGGTTTTTTTGACTTCGATATATCTTTGCCTAAGGATGAATTTCAACATGTTAGAGCATATAAGCGCAAAGGTGAAGATATCGTTGGTAAAAAGACGTATGACATGGATAAGATATTTTCATTTGCTTTGACATCACAAGATCATGTGTCATTTACTGAGAAGTTAATTTAATAGTTTTTTCAATGGGGATGTGCTACGGTACGTCCCTTCATTATTTTACAGGAGGATTCAAAAATGAAAGATTACTTTTTCTGCTACAACGGTTCAGTAGCAAGCTATTTGAAACACATCAAAGGGATTTCCTTCATTACAGAAGCCATTCAGCCGAGAAATGGTTCGCGTTTTTGGCTATTTGAACAAACAGAAGAATTATCCAAGGCATTAACCGAGTATAGACAACTTAAACAGCAGCAAAAACAAGCGTAGCAGTTAGCTGCGTTTTTCACGTTTCAATAAAACGATTGGGAGATGAGACATTGACGGATACAATTAAACAGTTAAACGATTTATACATAATCCAACGCAAGAAATACTTGATTCAATATCCAAAACAATACATAACATGCCAAGCAGGAGATGCCAGGAATGGCAAGAAAACAAAGCCGTTGACTGATTGGCATTTGGAAAATCATCTAAATGGTGAGTTTACTGTAGGAACATTCGGCGGTGTATTCAAGACCAAGTTTATTACCTTTGACGTGGATTATCATGACAAGCAAATGGCAAAGTGGATTATTTATAAAATTGAATCAATTTCATAAATTAGAGCCCTACGGGCTCAAGGTTTTTTGAGCATAGAAAAAGGAGTACCTCCCC